>DAIDKZ010000178.1 GCA_027449745.1 Acetobacteraceae bacterium
TGATCGAGTGTTGCTTCTCCAAGCTCAAGCAGTTCCGCAGGGTCGCAACTCGCTTCGAAAAGACCGCCAGGAACTACCTCGCCGTCGTCACCCTCGCCGCAATCGTCCTCTGGATCAGATAAGTGTCCACAGGACCTAGAGTCTGTCAGCGCTTCCTTGAAGCACTGACAGACTCTAGCTCCTTGTTTACGCGTCTGTTTATCCGCCTCCGGCGATCCTGCCTGCGGCGGACAGACGCAAGCGTCGGTAGCGACATGCGGGCCGGGGGGTAGCGGCGCGCCGGCATCCTGGTATCTTCCGGGCCGAAATCGTTTTGGCAGGAGGGACGCCCGTGCATGTGCTGATTACCGGCGCGGCTGGCATGATTGGTCGCAAGCTGTTGGCACGGCTGGTCGCGGATGGCGGCGTCGCCGGGCGCACGATCGATGCCCTCTCGCTGGTCGATGTCGTGGCACCGGAGCCGCCGCCGGGTTTCGGCGGCCGTGTCACGGCCTGGGCGGCGGATCTCTCGGCTCCGGGCGAGGCTGCCCGCGCGGTCCAGGCGCGTCCGGATCTGATCTTCCATCTCGCCGCGGTCGTATCGGGTGAAGCGGAGGCTGATTTCGACAAGGGCTACCGCGTCAATCTCGATGGCACGCGTCTGCTGTTCGAAGCCATTCGCGCGCTCGGCCTGACCGAACGCTATGGTCCTAAGATCGTTTTCACCTCGTCGATCGCGGTGTTCGGGGCGCCGTTTCCCGAGGCGATCGGCGACGAGTTCTTCACCACGCCGCTGACGAGCTATGGCACGCAGAAGGCGATCGGCGAGTTGCTGCTGGCGGACTATTCGCGGCGCGGCATATTCGACGGCATCGGCATCAGGCTGCCGACCATCTGCATCCGCCCGGGCAAGCCGAACAAGGCTGCCTCCGGGTTCTTCTCCGGCATCCTGCGCGAGCCGTTGGCGGGTCAGGAGGCGGTGCTGCCGGTTGGCGAGGATGTGATGCACTGGCATGCCAGCCCGCGGGCGGCGGTGGGCTTTCTCGTTCATGCCGCTTCGCTCGACCTCGCCCCGCTCGGGGCCCGGCGCAACCTCACCATGCCAGGGCTCGCCGCGACCGTCGGCGAGCAGATCGCGGCCTTGCGCAAAGTTGCCGGAGACGGCGCCGTCCGGCTGATCCGCCGGGAGCCGGACCCGACGATCGCCGCGATCGTCGCCGGCTGGCCGCGCCGCTTCGATCCCCGTCGGGCTCTGGGCCTGGGCTTTCGCGCGGAGACGTCGTTCGAGGACATCATCCGCGTCCATATCGAAGACGAACTCGGCGGCCGGATCGGCGGCTGAGCCGGCGACGCGGACGCGGCCGATCGTGGCCCGGAGACCATCGATGGTTCGGGCTGCGGCCTTGCGGGGGATCGCCTTCAGTTTTGCGAGGGCATTGTCGATTGTTTTGAAATCGGGGCTGTAGGTCAGATATCCCAGCTTCAGGGAAGCCCCTCGATTCCATCAGCTCGGCAGAGGCTCTCGTCCACGGGGCAAGTACAAAATTGGGGCGATTATCTATTTTGCAAACACCATGCGGATTATCTGCTTTCATTCCTAAGCTTCTCTCCAATCCAGCGAACCGCTATACCGGCAAGCAGGATAGCTACCAGCCCCCAGACGAAAAGTGCAGGCGACAGCAGCAGCCAAGCCGTACGAGCCTGCGAGGGGGTGACGTAAAGACCAGTGGTTGCACGCCTGCGTTGCCATTGAATTGCGCTTACGATGCGATGTGTAAGCGGATCGGGGAACGGTGATCCAACTGCTCGTAGATGCAGTCCATACGCGAGGCTGGCGATCATGCTGACCACCATTGCGGCGGCAAACCCGATAGATATTACGGCCGCGATTTTTTTCCGCATGTGTTTTTTGGCTGTTCCTTCGGCTTTTGCCGAGCGATCGCCCGCAGCTTCGCTTTGAACGCTTCCTCGTCCTCGTCCGCGCCGAGTTCGCGAGCCATCTCACGGAAGCGGTCGATTTGCTCGGTGGTTTTATCCTTCGGTTTCACGGACACCCAGCAGTGTTGGATGCGGATGAATCGGCTTGGATCGCGGAATGAAAATTAAGCCGGTGGCAGCGTCACGTTGCAGGCATCGAAGGCAGCAAACAGGCGCGCGGCGGCGGACGGCTCCAGCTTGAGATGCGGCGGGCGGATCGTCGTCCAGGCGGTGTCGCCGCGATGTCGGGCGATCAGCGCCTTCAGGCCGGGGATCAGGGGCGCCGAGGTGACCGCCTTGCGCAGGGCCGAAAGCGTCTGCTGCGCCGCGCTGCCCGTTTGGCTGTCGGGTGCGCGATAAACCGCGGCGTTCACTGTGGAGGACACGTTGGAAGCCGCGCTGATGCTCCCTGCCCCGCCGATGAGCAACAGATCGCGCAGCGCGCCATCGTCGCCGCAATAGACCTCGAACCCGGCGCTGGCGAACGCTTCGACGTAGCTCCGCGTGTTGGCGAAGTCGCCGCTGCTGTCCTTGATTCCCTTGACGACGCCGGGGAAGGCGCGAAGGAGCCGGGCGATCAGATCGAGCCCGAAGGGCACCGCCGATTGGGCTGGAAAATGGTAGAGGTAGAAGGCGGTCCCTGGCCCGACGCGCTCGATCACGGTGGCGAAATATGCAAATAGCCCGTCATCGGACGGGTTCTTGTAGAAGAAGGGCGGCAACGCCAATACGCCCCGGCAGCCGAGTTCCGCGGCGCGGCGCGCGAGCAGGACGGTGTCCGTCAAGGCCGGCGTGCCGACACCGGGCAGCAGCACCCGCGCCGGTATACCGTGCTCGATCAATCCCTCCATGATGGCGAGGCGCTCGCCGACACCAAGGCTGTTGGCCTCGCCAGTGGTGCCGAGGATGCCGAGCCCATTGCAGCCGTTCGCCAGCAGCCAGCGGCAGTGGGCGGCCATGCGGTCGATATCGACAGAGAAGTCGGCGCGCATCGGGGTGAGAACCGCGGCATTGACGCCGCCGAACAGGGCATCGGACATCATGGCAGGGATTCCTTGGTAACGGGCGCCGGCTTGGGGCGGCGAATGGTCGGTGAAACGGCGGGCGTATGCCGGGCGCGGGGCATGCGGCCTGGCCAGGCGGCGATATGGTCCTCGAGCGCTCCGGCCTCCCGCTCGCTGATCGCGCGCCCGCGCACCGAAGCGCCGGCGCGATCGACGCTGCCGCGGTCGCCGGTGCGCAGCGGATGCCAGTCCGGCAGGTCTTTTCCCTCGGCCAGCCGCCGATAGGCACAGGATGGGGGTAGCCAATCGATCGCCTTCAGCACTGCGGGCGTCAGCTGTACGCAGTCGGGCACGCGCCGGCGGCGATGGGCGTAGTCGCTGCACCGGCAGCTCGTGAGGTCGAGCAGGCGGCAGGCGACATTGGTGAAGGCAAGCGCCCCGGTCTCGTCGTCGCGCAGCTTGTGCAGGCAGCAGCGGCCGCAGCCATCGCAGAGCGACTCCCACTCAGCTCGGGTCAGTTCCGCCAGGGTCTTGCTCTTCCAGAACGGGGCATCCATCGGCGCAGTCTAGAGCAACGTCCGACCAGACTGAACCGCTTCGCGGTCGGTCTGGTCGGGCAAAGTTGCTCTAGCCATTATGGTTTCTAGAGCACGACCGTCCGACCAGATGATTCCATCAGGTCGGACCGTGCTCTAGCGGTCTACGCGGCTGTGCGGAAACCACCCGATCAGTGCGCAGGTTGCAGCGGGGTCGGGAGGCTCTCCTGCCTCACCGGCGCCCGCGCTGAGGGTGTTTCGGCGGCCGGCGGGGCTGGGGACAGGGGTTCCTGCGGTGCGGCGGCGTCGGGCATGGGAACTTTCTGGGTGCTACCATAGCGTGCCAGCATCGCGCGCAACGGGTTGGCGCCGGGGTTGTTCGCGGTCATCTGAATAACGATCTGCCGCGCGCCATAGGGTTGGCCGTAGTAGGCTTGGTTCCACTCCGATTTGACGGAAAACAGACTGCCGCCAAGGGTTATCCCCGCGTAGAGGCCGCGCGATTGCGCGAAGGCCAGGATGTCGGCACGCAGCGCGGCCGTCGTCGCGCCCTCGACGCCGACCCCTGCGGTGGCGAAGCTCACCGATGCGTCTCCCCCGAGCTTGAACTGGCTGTCGAGCAGCGCATTCAGCCCTTTGTCGGTGAGCACCATGAAGATCACCTCGGCGTCCTGGATGCCGATCTGCAGGCCGAAACTAGCACTGCCGATCGTATAGAATGCCGGCGCCGACCATGAACCGGCGCCGTCGCGCGCTACCAGCACGCAGTCGCCACCGGCGCCGCCGAAGAAGAAGCCGGCACGGAAGATGCGCGGGCAGATCATCACCGCCTTGGATTGGCGGAGCGTGCTCGTGCGCTGCTGGTCCGGTGGCTGGCCCAGCATTTCTTCGACCGTCAGCGTTGCGCGGTCGACGAGTGTCTGCTGCTCGCCTTGAGCGTGGGCCAGGGCGGGCAGCAGCGTCAGCAGCAGAAGTGCGGCGAGACGCAGCATGAGATGTCCTCCGATTCGCGGCCGGGGCGGTTCCCGGAGACTCTGCCGGTCGACGCCGCTCCGGCGCAAGCCGCGGGGGATCACCACTCGCGCTCCGGGGCGACGGAGTGGTTGATGCACACGACACGCCAAGCGCGCGCGTGGCGCTCGAGCCGCGTCAGGGAGAGATTCTGCACCGAAAGGTGCAGAGCGGTGTCGGCGGCGATGCTCAATGCATGGGCGACGGCGGCGCGGATCGCACCGCCGTGGCTGACGATGACGACATCATCCCCGAGATGGCGGACGGCGAGGCGCTCGAGCGTCGCACCCACGCGCAGGATCACATCGGCCATACTCTCTCCGCCTGGCGGGCGCTCCTGCCCCGAGAGCGGCCAGAAGGCATGCGCCGGCTGCCGCAGGCGGGGTGGCAGGTCGGCATGGGGTAGACCCTGCCATTCGCCGAGATTCTGCTCCATCATCCCCGGCTCGATGCTCGTCTCGCGCGCGGTGTAGCCGGCGGCGAAAATCGCGTCCGCGGTGCGGTGCGTGCGGCTGAGCGGGGTCACGATCCATTGGGCGGCGCGCGGCAGGGTGTTCGCCAGCAGCCGGTAGGAGTCCGCCTGGGCGACGAGGCTCTCGGCGCACAGCGGCACGTCCATGGTCCCGTAGAGCACGGCGCGCGCGTTCTCGGCGACGATGGCGTGGCGGATGAGCCAAAATCCGGTTGCAGTCATTCTCCGATCACCAGCAAGGCTCCCCGTATGCGCGCGGTGCGGAACTCGAACACGAACAGCGCCACGGCAGCCGCCATCCATGCCAGATTGAGACCGGTTGCCCAAGCCAGCTCGGCCCACGGCATGGTCGCGCCGCCCAGAACGGCACGCATGCCTTCGAACACATGGGCGGCGGGCAGTGCGCGGGCAACCGGGCGCAGAGCGGCTGGCAGCACCGCGATCGGATAGAAAACCGCAGCGAATGGCGTCAGCCCGAACAGGATCGTCCACGACAAGGCTCCGGCGCCGGCACCGTGGCGCAGCACCATGGCAACCACGCCGAGCGCCACCCACCAGCCCATCACCAGGAGGTTGACGAACAGCGCCAGTAGCGCGGGGCCAAGGAGGAAGAGGTCGTAGGCATAGAGCAGCCAAGCCAGGGCGATCGCCGGCACCACGCCGACGGCGACGCGCAACGCCGAGAGCACGAGGAAAGCTGCGAGCATTTCCCACGGTCGGAGCGGGCTGACGAAGACATGGCCGAGATTGCGCGACCAGACTTCCTCGAGGAAGCTCATCGAGAAGCCCATCTGGCTGTGCAGAGCGACCTCCCAGAGCAGCACGCCGCCGAGGAACGTGGCGGCCGTGCCGGCCAACGCGCCGCCGGAGCCGTTCAGCACGTAGCGCGCGGTAAAGCCCCAGATGGTCATCTGCAGCACCGGGCCGTAGGCAAGATCCAGCAGCCGCGGCCACGACCGGCGGTAGAGGGCGAGATGGCGGTAGATCAGCCCCCAGATGCGGCGGGCGGAGGGGCTCACGCCGCGATCTCGGGGCGGCCGCGGGCGATGTCGAGGAACACCGCCTCCAGGTCTGCCAGCCCGTAGCGTGCGATCAACGCCGCCGGGCTGCCACGGTCGACCAGTCGGCCCGCGCGCATCACGAGCACGTCGTCACAGAGCCGCTCGACCTCGGTCATGTTGTGCGAGGCAAGCAGGATCGCCGCGCCGGTTTCGGCGCGGTAGCGCAGCAGCCAGGCGCGCAGCCGGTCGGCCGTATCGGGATCGAGGCTTGCGGTCGGCTCGTCGAGCAGCAGCAGGGCGGGACGGTTGACCAACGCCTTGGCAAGCGCCACCCGCGCCTTTTGGCCAGCCGAAAGCTGGCCGACAGGCCGGTCGAGCAGCGGTGCCAGCGCGAAGGTCTCGGCCAACTCGCGGATGCGTGCCTCCAACCCGCGCACCGAGTAGAGATGGCCGTAGACGCGCAGGTTTTCCGCCACTGTCAGCCGGTACGGCAACGCGACATAGGGCGAGGAGAAATTGATCTGCTGGAGCGCGGCGAAGCGGTCGCGTGCCATGTCGTGGCCCAGGACGCGGACCGAGCCGGAATCGGCCGTGATCAGCCCGAGCAGCAGCGCCAGCGTGGTGGTCTTGCCAGCGCCGTTGGCCCCGAGGAGGCCGACGATGGCGCCCGGTGGGACACGGAAGTCGATGCCGTCGACGGCAATGGTGGCGCCGAAGCGCTTGCGCAGCGCGCTGACATCGATCGCGTCCACGTCCACCTACATCGACGGTTTTGGTCCGGGATCGGACGCAGGGGGAACCAATGGGGTCGGTGCCGTGTCGTTTGGCGGCAGCGACAGGGTCTGCGGCGTCGGCGAGGCCGGAGCGGGATCGGTTGCCGGCGCCTTGCCGTCGAGCGGCTGCTGCTCGACCGGTTTGGGCACTGCGCTGCTGGGCGTGCTCGTCTCCTGCAGCCAGTCGTGCAGATTGTGACGGACCTCGTATTCGAACTCGATGTTCATGTCGTCCATCATGCCCTTCGTCAGGGTGTAGAGGAGCGGACGCAGCGTGGCGTCGGTGGCGTCGGGCGGCAGGGTGCTGTTGCGCGCGGCCGACGCCTCGGCGAAGCCGACGCGGTTGTCACCGCTGGTGTAGATGTCCAGCTCGACCGTGACGTGCCCGCCGATCACCGCCTCGCCGCGATGGAGCGAAGCGTCCTGGATGCGCAGCACCGCGCGGCCGGAACTGCCGCTGGCTACGAGACGGTCCTGGGCCATGCGCCGCAGCGCGTCGAGGGGGCGCATCGGCGACAGCCAGGAGATATCGTCGGAGCTCGGGGTCCAGCCATCGGCCACCTCGATGCTGGCGACATTGAGGTAGAGCGGCGTCAGATAGCTATAGTTCGGCGGCGGGAAGGTCTGGGCCGGCGCGGCGGGCTCTTCGGCGCAGCCGGCGGCCAGCAGCAGCGTCAGGGCCGCGGCGGCGCGCCCGGCGATTCGGGGGAAGACGCGCGTCGGATGAGCGGGGACGGCGGACACGGGCGAAGCCCTCCTGCGAGTACGGGGTATCCCGCCAGCGTGAACGTGCCGGGCGCTTGCGGTCAACCGCGTCCGCGCAGGCTGGTGCGCGGGAACCCGAAGCCGACATTGCAGAATTCGCAGTTCATGACGATCTCGCCCTCGGTTTGCATCTCGTCCAGCTCGGCGGCGCGGAACGATTCGAGGATTTCGGCCAGCCGCGCGCGGGAACAGCGGCACCCGAAGGCGAGCGCCCGCGGTGCGCTCGTGGCGACGCCCTCGGCGCCGAACAGCCGAAACAGCAGCCTTTCGGCCGGCAGAGCATCGTCCAGGAGTTCGCCGTCCGTGAGCGTCCCGGCGAGCGTCAGCGCGGTGCGCCAGCTTTCCTCCTGGCCCGCGGCGTCAAGCATCGGATCGACCCCGCCTCCGCCGGCGATACGTTCGAGCACCAGCGCCCCGGCGCGCCAGCCATCGGCGGTGGAGGCGGCGGCGAGGTAGACGAAGCTGCGCAACTGTTCGCTCGTCTCGAAATAATGCCCGGTCATGTCGGCGAGACTGGCGCCGCTGATGGCGACGATGCCCTGATGGCGCTCACGGTCCGGTCCCTGGTCGACGCTGAAGGCGAGGTAGCCATTGCCCATCAACGCCCCGGCATCGGGGGCAGGCTCGCGCGCGAGCAGCGCGGCGAGCGCCTCGGCGTCGACCCTGGCGTAGGAGCGCAGCGCGCCGAGTTCCGTGCAGTCGGCGAGCAGTGTGCGCACCGGCCCGTCGCCCTTGCTCTGCACGCTGAAGGAGCCGCGGAATTTCAGCGCGGTCGCAAGCGCCGCGGCGAGCGCGAGGGCCTCGCCGACGAGGCGGGCGACGACCGGGTGGTGATCGTGGCGGGTCAGCAGCGCGTCGGCCAGCGGTCCAAGCCGCACCAGTCGCCCGCGCACCGGGCGAAGCGGCAGATGGAACCCGAGCACGCCACGCGGCACCACGAGATCGGGCACGGCGGGGCGCCCGTGATCGAGAAAGTCGGGGATGTCAGACATTCCGGCAAGATAGGCGCGCGCGGCCTGGCCTGCCACCACCCTCTTGCCGGCGCGCGGCGATCGGGGTCTGCTCGCGTCCCGCAACAGGAGGGCGAAGGAACGCGATGCAGGCCGTGGTGCATGCGGATGGGCGGTTGGTATTCGCCGGGCGGACCTATCGCGCGGCGCTCGGGCGGGGCGGTGTGCGCGCCGACAAAGAGGAGGGGGACGGCGCCACGCCGGCGGCGCTACTGCCGCTGCGGCGCGTGCTCTACCGCGCCGACCGCGGCCCGCCGCCGCTCTGCGCGCCGCCGCGCGAGCCGATCGCGCCGGATGACGGCTGGTGCGACGACGCCTTCCATCAGGACTACAACCGCATGGTCGGCCTGCCTCACCCGGCGCGGCACGAGGCACTGTGGCGGCGCGACGGGCTCTACGACATCGTCGGCGTGCTCGGCTGGAACGACGCGCCGCCGGCACGCGGCCGTGGCTCGGCGATCTTCCTCCATATCGCCGCGGCGGACTACGCACCGACCGCGGGCTGCGTCGCGCTGGCGGCGGCGGACCTGCGCGGGGTGCTCGCGCAGGGCCTCACCGAACTCCTCGTGCTGGCCGACTGAACGCGCTCACCCTGCGCGATTTTCCACCAGGTCGTCCACCACCGCCGGGTCGGCGAGGGTAGAGGTGTCGCCGAGATTATCGGTCTCGTTGGCGGCGATCTTGCGCAGGATGCGGCGCATGATCTTGCCCGAGCGGGTCTTCGGCAGGCCGGGCGCCCACTGGATCGCATCCGGCGCCGCGATCGGGCCGATCTCCTGGCGAACCCAGCCAATCAGTTCCTTGCGCAGCGCGTCGGTCGGCTCGATGCCGACCTTCAGCGTCACGTAGCAATAAATGCCCTGGCCCTTGAGGTCGTGCGGAAAGCCGACGACCGCTGCTTCCGCGACTTTCGGGTGCGCAACCAGCGCGCTCTCGATCTCCGCGGTGCCCATGCGGTGCCCGGAGACGTTGATGACGTCGTCCACCCGACCGGTGATCCAATAATAACCGTCGGCGTCGCGGCGCGCGCCGTCTCCGGTGAAATACAGTCCCTTGTAGGTGGAGAAATAGGTCTGCACGAACCGGGTGTGGTCACCGTAGACAGTGCGCATCATCCCCGGCCAGCTATCGGCGATGCAGAGATTGCCTTCGGTAGCGCCTTCGAGCACGCGTCCCTCCGCGTCGACCAGCAGGGGCTTGACCCCCGGCAACGGCAAGGTGGCGCTGCCGGGCTTTTGCGCGATGGCACCGGGGAGCGGCGTGATCAGGATGCCGCCGGTCTCCGTCTGCCACCAGGTGTCGACGATCGGGCAGCGCTCCTCGCCGACCACGCGGTAATACCAGAGCCATGCTTCCGGATTGATCGGCTCGCCGACGCTGCCCAGGATGCGCAGCGACCTCCGCGAGGTCGTCTTCACCGGCGCCTCACCCTCGCGCATCAGCGCACGGATGGCGGTCGGCGCAGTATAGAAGATGTTGACCTTGTGCTTGTCGATGACCTGCCAGAAGCGCGAGGCGTCGGGATAGTTCGGCACACCCTCGAACATCAGCGTCGTGGCGCCGTTGGCGAGCGGGCCGTATACGATGTAGGTGTGGCCGGTGACCCAGCCGACATCGGCGGTGCACCAGTAGATCTCGCCCGGCTGATAGTCGAACACCAGATCGTGCGTGAACGCGGCCCAGACCATGTAGCCACCGGTGGTGTGGAGCACGCCCTTCGGCTGGCCGGTGCTACCGGAGGTATAGAGAATGAACAGAGGGTCCTCGGCATTCATCTCCACCGGTGGGCAGTGCGGCGAGGCCTGCGCCATCAGCGTGTCGTAGCGATGGTCGCGCCCGGGCACCATCGGCACGTCACCGCCGGTGACCGGCACGACGATGACGTGCGTCACCTCGGGGCAGGCCTTCAAGGCCGTGTCCACGTTGGCTTTCAGCGCCACGCGCCGACCGCCGCGACGGCCCTCGTCGGCGGTGATGACCACCGCCGAACTGCAGCCCTGGATACGTCCGGCAAGGCTGTCAGGCGAGAACCCGCCGAAGACGACCGAGTGGATCGCGCCGATGCGCGCGCAGGCCAGCATCGCGACGGCGGCCTCGACCACCATCGGCAGGTAGATCGTCACCCGGTCGCCCTTGTTGACCCCGAGCGAGCGGAGGACGTTGGCAAGGCGGCAGACCTGTTCGTGGAGCTCGCGATAGGTCACGCGCCGGGTGCTCGCCGGATCGTCCCCCTCCCAGAGGATGGCCGTCTGGTTCGGCCGCGTGGCGAGATGGGCGTCGAGGCAGGCGGCGGAAGCGTTCAGAGTGCCATCCTCGAACCATTTGATCGAGACATCGCCTGTGAAGCTCGTGTTCTTGATGCGCGTCGGCGCCTTGATCCAGGGAATACGCTTGGCCTGTTCGGCCCAGAAACCGTCCGGGTCGGACGCGGCGCGCGCCACCATGGCGCGGTATGCCGCGGCGTCGACATGGGCCTTGGCGGCGATCTCCGGCTTGACCGGAAAAATCTGGTCGGTGGACATGGCAGCGCTCCCGAGACGTTTGGTGGCGGCGTGACCCGCTCTGGACTCGTCACCGATGCCGCAAAAATGCCGCGGCGTCCAGGGCGCGCGCGGCGGGCGAGAAAGGAACCCCGCTTACTTTCACACCTGTTTTCATAAGCTTGAACAAAAGGTCGGCAAGCGGCCGCCCCGCTACATATGCCCCGGCAGCCAGGTCGAGAGCGCCGGAAACCCGATCAGGATCGCCAAGCGGACCAAGTCGGTAGCAACGAAGGGCAGCACGCCAAGGAACACGGTCGACATCGCCACGTCCCCGACCACGCTCTTGATCACGAACACATTCATACCCACCGGCGGGTGGATCAGCCCGAGCTCCACGGTCATTACGATGATCACGCCGAACCAGATCGGGTCGAAGCCAAGGGCGGTGACGACCGGGAAGATGATCGGGATGGTGAGGATCACCATCGCCATAGCGTCCATCACGCAGCCGAGCCCGAGATACATCGCCATGATGACGAGCAGAACTCCGTAGCGGCCGAGGCCGAGGCCGGTGAGGAACGCCGTGACATGCTGCGGTGTCTGCGTGACGGTGAGGAAGTATCCGAACAGCAGCGCGCCGATCAGGATGGTGAAGATCGCCGCGCTCGTCCGCAGCGCCCGCGTCAGACAGTCGAGGAATTGCGCCGCGGTCAGGCGGCGCCGGGCAACCGCGATGACGAAGGCGCCGCCCGCGCCCATGCTCGCGGCCTCCGTCGCGGTGAACGCGCCACCGTAGAGTCCGCCGATCACGAAGAGAAAGAGAAGCGTGATCGCCCAGACCGAGCGCAGCGCGGCCAGCCGCTCCGGCCAGCCCGCCCGCGGCCCCCGAGGCAGGAAGCGGGGACGGGCGAGGCCGATCGCGCCGATGGTCGCGAGATACATCGCCACCGCCAGCATGCCCGGCACGATGCCGGCGATGTAAAGCCGGCCGACATCCTGCTGGGTGATCAGGCTGTAGACCGCGAGCACGAGCGAGGGCGGCAGGATCGCCCCCAAGGTGCCGCCGGCGGCGATCACGCCGGTGGCGAAGCTCTGCGGGTAGCCGAAGCGGCGCATCTCAGGGTAGGCGACCGCCGAGAATGTCGCCGCGGTGGCGACGGAGGAGCCCGAAATGGCGGCGAAGCCGGCGCAGGCGGCGATCGTCGCCATGCCGAGCCCGCCGCGGCGATGGCCCAGAAAGCGGTTGGCGGCATGGAACAGCTCCGTGCTCATGCCCGAGGCGGAGGCGATCGTGCCCATCAGCAGGAACATCGGGATGACCGCGAAGCCGGCATCGGTCGCGGTGCGAATCGGCGACTGTGCCAGCAGCCGCAGCGCCGGGCCGAAACCGGAGATCAGGCCGAAGCCGCAGACGCCGACGATGCCCATCGCCACGCCCACCGGGACGCGCAACAGCATCAGCGCAAACAGCACGACGAACCCGGCAACGGCGATCAGCGTCGGATCGGGCATGGCGGTGTCAGTGATGCGCCGGTGCGGCGCCGGATGCGGCCGGGCCGACGCGCTGGCGGACGACGCGGACGAGCAACAGCAGCGCGGCCGCCAGCGTGCCGAGCCAGGCGACGAGGAAAAACGGCCAGACCGGCAAGCCGAGGTCGTAGGTCGCCTCGCCCGAGCCATACGCATCGAGCACCTTCAGCCCCATCGCCCAGCAGAATGCCGCCATCGCGACGAAGGTCAGAAGGTTGGCGAAGGCTTCAAGGCCGCGGCGGGCCGCCGCGCCGAGCGTACCCCAGAGCAGATCGACGGTGATGTGCGTGCCCCGGTAGCCGCTCGCGGCGATGCCCCAAAAAATCAGAATGGCGAGGAAGTAGCGGCTGAGGTCGTAACTGTCCGGAATCGCCCAGGAGAAAATGTAGCGCAACGCCACCGAGATGAAGGTGAGCGCGGTGACGAAGGCGAGAAAGGCGCCGGCGAGCCGCTCCGCGCCGTCGATGAAGCGGTCCAGCATGGATCAGTAGCCGGCGTGATTGGCGGCGATGCTGGCGCGAAGCGCCGCGTTGATCGCCGCCGGGTCCGCACCCGTGCGCCGCACGTCGGTAGCCCAACGGGCATGCAGCGGCTCCGCCGCGCGCTTCCAGGCGTCGAGCTGCTCGGGCGTGAGCTCGATGAATTCGTGGCCCGGCTCGGCCTTCACCTTGGCCCGACCAGCGTCTTCGAAGTCGGCCCAGGGGCTGGCGAAGCGCACGGCCCACTCGGTCGTGCAGTGGGCATCGATCACCGCCTTCTGCGCCGGGGCCAGCGCTTCGTAGCGCGCCTTGTTCAGAACCCAGACGAAGCTGGTGACGTAGAGCTGCGCGTCGATGTGGTAGCGTACGGTCTTGTCGATTCCGAACAGAACCAGCGACCCCCACGGGAAGAAAATGCCGTCGGCGACCCCGCGTTCCAGCAGGTCGCGCGCGCCGGGGGCGGAGGCCTGCACGTTGGTGCCGCCGAGCAGGGTCACGAGATTGCCGATGGTGGCGTTCGCCGGGCGCATCTTCAGCCCGCGCAGATCCTCGGGCGCGACGATCTTGCGCCGGGCATGCAGCGTGCCGGGGGCGTGGATGAAGGCGAAGCAATAATGCACGTCCTTCATCTCGCGCGCGGCATAGGCGCGGTACCAGGCGTCGAGCGCGGCGGTGCCGCTCCGGGCGTCCTTGTATTGAAACGGTAGATCGGAGGCGGCGATGATGGGGAACCGGCCCGGCTGATAGCCCGGATTGACGTAGGTGCCGTCGGCGATGCCGTCGCGCGCCATGTCGTAATGGTCGAACGCCTTGCCAAGCTGTTCCGCGGGGAAGATGGCGGCGGTGATGGAGCCGTGGGAATCGGTCTTGATCGAATCCGCCCATGCCTGGATCGCGCCCTGCAGCGGGTGCGAGGGCGGCACCCAGTGCGAGAGTTTCAGCTGCACGGGGGCATCCTCGGCCCGCGCCGCCGGCATGAGCGGCGTGGCCGCAAGGGCGATCAGGGCCAGCACTCCGGCGATCTTCATGACGTTTTCCCCAAATTGCCGGCCATGCTGGCCGCTGCAGGCGCTGTCGGCAAGGGGGTTAGCGTCTGTCCGGCGCAGGCGGATAAACAGACGCGTAAACAAGGAGCTAGAGTCTGTCAGGGCTTCAATGAAGCGGTGACAGACTCTAGCCGTAGCCGAAGCGACGGAGGAACGGCGCGAAATGCCCGCTCAGACGCGCCTGGTCTTCGGGAGTGATGCGACCGCGCCATTTGCCGACGAGGCGGTCGCCGATATGGTTGCGATGGATCTGGGTGACGCGGTCGTAGAGGTCGGCCGTCGCGTCGCCCTCGAGGCGTTCCGCCGGCAGGCTCGCCACCGAAGCGGCTGCCGCGCGGACCGCCTCGGTTTCGTAGGTGGCGAAAATGCGCTGCTGCGCCGCGGCGTCGGCGGGCAGCCGCAAATGGGCGGCGATCGCCGCCACCGTCTCCGGTCGTGCGAAGAACCCATCCTCGTAGCGCAGCACCGGATAGCCGCGTTCGGCCCAGGGCAGCAGCCGGTTGCAGCAGGCGTCGATGGCGGCGAGCGCGGCCGGTGGCGCAACCTTGAATCGCTCCACCAGCGACAGCGCGGCATCGCGCGGATCGCGCACCGAGAGCAGCACGGCCGGGCCAGCGAGTTCCACGAATCCGTCGACCTCCGGCTCGCCACGGTGCATCTTCCACACCACCCGCCGCGCCGGAAGCTCCGGATGGGTCAGCACTTTGGCGACGCTGTCCGAATACAGCGCCAGTACGCCGCCGGCGCCGAAGGCCGCGAGATAGAGCTCGCGCACGACATTGAACACCCAAGTCGAGGCGCTGCCGTAAAGCCCCTGCGTCAGCACCACCCTCGGTGGCGCGGCCTCCGCCATCTCAGCCGCTGAGCGGCGGCCGTCGGTCGGCCCAGGGACAGGCTCGCTCGAACGCGGCGGCGGCCTGCAGCACCCCGAGATCGTCGAAGCGCCGGCCGACAATCTGCAGGCCGACGGGAAGCCCATCGCGGGTGAAGCCGCACGGCACCGAGATCGCCGGATTGCCGGAGAGATTGAACGGGTACGAGAATTCGGCCCAGGAGATCCAGTCCCAGGGATGGTCGGGCCAGTTCGCTGGCATCAGCTGCTCGGCCGGAAACGCGGAGACCGAGACGGAGGGCGTCAGCAGGAAGTCCCAATCGCCGAAGAAGCGGTTGATCTCGCGGATATAGGCGTATTTCCGCTCGCGCAGACGCTGATAGCCCGTCATCGTCGTCGCGGTACCGGCGCGGATGCAGGCGACGAGCCCTGGGTCCATGCGCGCTTCCCACTCGGCGAGCGCCGGCGCGTGGATGGCGAGATGGGCCGGCCAGAGGCCACGGATCAGCTCCGGCCCCGTTGCACCCCAGGATGGCGTGACCGCCTCGACCTTCGCGCCCAACGCAGCGGCGAACCGCTCCGCGGCGGCGCTGACCAGGGCAGCGACCTCGGGATCGACGCGGGCGTGGCCGAGATCAGGGCTGAAAGCCATCCGCCGGCCGGCGATGCCGCGGTCGAGCTGGGCCAGATACGGCGCGGGCGGGGCTTCGAGACTGGTGTGGTCCCAGTCGTGCGGCCCGGCCATCACCTCCAGCATCAGCGCGGCATCGGCGACGGTGCGCGTCAGCGGGCCGTTGTGCGAGGAATAGTCCGTGTTCGAGACCGGCCAGTTGGGGATGCGGCCGTAGCTGGGCTTGAAGCCGACGACGCCGCAGAAATGCGCCGGCATGCGGATCGAGCCGGCGCCGTCACTGCCTTGATGCAGTGGCCCGAAGCCCGCCGCGGCACCGGCGCCCGCGCCCGCCGACGAGGCGCCGGCATTCAGCCCGTGGCGCCACGGATTATGTGTGATGCCGGTTGCCGGGGAGCGGCTGACGCCGGTCCAGCCGAACTCGGACGTCGTCGTCTTGCCGAGGATGATGGCGCCATGGGCCTTCAGCCGGGTCACCATCGGCGCGTCTTCCTCGGGCACGAAGCCGTCGCGCAGGTGCGAGCCGTATCCGGTGGCGATCCCCGCCGTCCAGGTGAGGTCCTTCAGCGTCACCGGGATGCCGTGCAGTCGTCCGGTCGCTTCGCCGCGCGCGAGCGCCGCCTCGGCCGCCCGGGCGGCGTCGCGGGCGGGCTCGGCGAGCAGGGTCGCGAAGGCGTTGATCCGCGGCTCGAGCGCCGCGATGCGCTCGAGCACCGCCTCGACCAGCTCGACAGGGGACAGGGCACGGGCACGGATCAGCCGGACGAGGTCGACAGCCGGCGTGAAGCAGAGGGTCTCGGCGTTCATCGCGCGCCTCATGCCGGCATAGGCACGCGCTGGGTGAGCGGGGTGGTCCAGCCGAATGGATCCGGTGCGGTGCCGTACTGGATGCCGACGATGGCGTCATACAGCCGCTGGGTCAGCTCGCCGATCCGCCCGCCATTGATCGTCACGCGCGCGTCGCGATAGCCGAGTTCGCCAACCGGCGAAATGACCGCGGCGGTGCCGGTGCCCCACATCTCGGTGAGCGCGCCGCGGCTTGCCGCGGCGAGAACCTCGTCGATGGCGACCGGCCGCTCGGCGACCTTGATGCCCCAGCTCTTCAGCAGCGTCAGCACCGAATCCCGTGTCACCCCGGCGAGGATGGCGCCATTGAGCGGCGGGGTAATCACCTCGTCGCCGATGCGCAGCATGATGTTCATCGTGCCAACCTCGTCGAGGTAGCGGTGCTGGACGCCGTCGAGCCACAGGACCTGGGTAAAGCCGGCGCGGGCTGCTTCCTCGGCGCCGTGCAGGCTGGCCGCGTAATTCGCCGCCGCCTTGATGGCACCAATTCCGCCAGGCACGGCCCGGACGTGGTTGTCCATGGCCAGAATCTTCACCGGGTTCATGCCCTCGGCATAATAGGCGCCGACCGGGGACAGGATGACGTAATAGAGGTAGCTGGATGAGGGATGGACGCCGAGGAACGTCTCGGTGGCGATCACGGTCGGTCGGACATAGAGCGCGGTGCCTGGCTTGGACGGCACCCATCGCTGATCGACTTCGATGAGAGCCCGCAAGCTCTCTTGCACGAGCGCCACATCGAGTTCCGGGATGCACAACCCGGCGCAGGAGCGGTTGAGGCGGGCCGCGTGGGCCGACGGGCGAAAGAGGCGGATGACACCGTCGCCGCCGCGGAACGCCTTCAGACCGTCGAACACCGCCTGCGCGTAGTGGAGGACGCAGGTGGCGGGATCGAGACTGAAATTCTGGTAGGGCACGATGCGTGGGTCGTGCCAGCCACGGCCGTCGTCGTACTCCATCATGAACATATGATCGGTGAATACGGTGCCGAAGCGCAGCGTCTCGTCGGGAGGAGGCGTGTTCGGCCGGCTGTTCAGGGTCACGGCGATCTGGGTCATGGGCGTGGTCTCCGGGGCGGAAGCTTGGGCGCGGGACGCCGGCACGATTGCGTCGTGGCGCGGCGGCCGGCCCGAACGGGCGATGCGCTATCTTGGCGCGGTTTGCCGCGTCTGTCTCTCCCGCCGGGCCGGGCCGGAGACAGGCATGCCACGCAAACTTCATCATGCCATCCAGCGTCCGGGGAATGCGATATGTCTCATCAATCGGGCATACACGTGCATTTGCCTCATATGCTGGCACGCATTGACGCGATGCCATTTTTATCATCAAACGATCATCGCAAAAGCCGCCGGTTACCGATGGTTTTTCCGATCAATTAGCGTTTGCTCACACCGGCGTGAGCGGCGTTCATGCTTGCATTTTCTTGCGCCACGGATTAACACGGGGCGGGAAAGCAGAGGAGCCTCCGTTCATGGCTGTCGTAACCGTCCCAGGTGCTGGCACCAACACCTATCAGTTGCAGTACAACACTTCGACGAGCGCAGGCATTGCGACCCAGCTTCTGCAGACGATCTACGCTGCGAACGTATCAGGGACGCTCTTCCCGCAGGTTTATAGCCAGTCAGGGTCGACGGCGAACGTTCCGAGTGGCAAGATCGGCGAGCTGATCGCCGATGGCAGTACCGGAAATACCAATGTTGCTGCGCCCACGGGCTATCTCGGGCTGATCGACGCCTCGCCGACCGCCCCGGTTACGATCTCCGGTGCTGCGCAGTCCAACGAGAGCGTGCTGGGCGGGGCCTCGGACCTTACCTTCTATACCAACGGTGGTTCCGGCACGCTCGTCGGTGGCGACGGCAACAATGTCATCGCCAGCCCCACGGCGAGCGGCGGAGCCTGGACGCTCAATCTCTACGGGACGGGCAATACGTCGGTCTATGGCGGCGCCGCCAACGATCTGATTCAGAGTGGTGGCGGCCATAATCTATTCTTTCTCGGCTCGGGCACCGACACCGTCTATTCCTCCGGCGCCGATACGGTCATTGCCGGCACCGGCAACACCACGGTCGCGACCTCGGCGCCGGGCGCCTTCGTGTATGGTGGGAATGGCAGCGACCTCCTGGTCAATGCGGGCGGCGCGGATACATTCTCAGCCGGCGGCGGTGCGGAAACCATCTTCGCGGCGTCGAGCGGTGGTCTGTATTTCCTCAATACCAGCCCCAGCCTTGAGTTCGTTGCGACCAGCGCCGTCGCGTCGACGATCGTCGGCGGCTCGGGTAACGCGACATTGTTCGGCGGGTCGGGTACCAACCTGATTTTCACCGGCCAGGAAAACACCGTCGCGGATCTGCAATCCTCCAACAACACCATCGTCGGCGGTTCCGGCAATACGACCGTCTATGCCGGCACCGGCCACGACACGGTCTTCCAAGGGTCCGGACAGCTCCTTTACGACGCCCAGCAAAGCAACAGCATCGTCGTCAGCCAGGCCAACAGCCCCGGTGGTACGTTCTTCGCGTATAATGGCGGTCAGATCGCGCTGTTCGGGGCCAATAATGGCAACGTCTTCGTTGCCGCCATGGGCAACGCAACGCTCCAAGGTTCCAGTGCATCTGGGAATAATACATATTTCGCCGGAACCGGTGCCGACAGCATGATCGCCGGCAGCGGCAACGATACGCTGGTCGCCAGCACGGGGGCGGCGACGATGGTCGGCGGTGCTGGCATCGAGACATTCATCTTTGCCAAAGGCAGCGCTGGCGGTACTGACCTCATCCAGAATTTCACGGCCCAGGATCAACTCAACTTCTACGGCTACGGCAGCAATGCAATTGCGTCGCAGCAGGTGGTGAACGGCTCGCTGGTGATCACGCTGACCGACAACACCAAGATCACGTTCCTCAACGGCACGACGATCAGTTCGGGTCAGATCCACAATCTCTGATGGCCGTAACTGGCCGAAAAAGCCGGCCGCGGATTGTCGCGGCCGGTTTTTTTGTGCCTGTTGGGCCGCCTATTCCGCCACCACGCGGCTCCAAGGGTGGCGCCGGCGCAGATCGTCCACGAGCATTTTTTTGTTTCGCTGCAGGTCGGTCGACGTGCGCAGCATCGAGGCTTCATGCACGCGGTAGCGGCCGAGCCGTTCCGGCACATTGATTCCGAACAGGCCTCGCTCGGCTAGCCGGCACCAGAAATCATAATCCTCCCAGCCGAAGTGGACATGGTCGTAGCCCCCGACAGCGCTCCAGGCGGCACGGCTGATCAATGCCTGAGCGTCGATATAGTTGCCGGCGACGAGGCGCGCCGGATCGTACGGCTCAATACCGAACACATCGGTCCGGCCGCCGAACCGCTCTAGCCTGGGATAGGCGTACGCGGCGCCGCTCTCCCGCAGCAGCGCGAGGCAGTGCGTCGCGCAGTCCGGCAGGAGCAGATTGTCGGCGTCCACCGGCAGAACGAATTCACTTGCCGCGAGCGCAAAGCCGACATTGCGCGTGAGGCCGAGCCCGCTGTTGGCGCGGTTGCTGACCAGCAGCGCACGGCCGAAGCGGCCCTCGTTCGCGGCGAGCCAGCGTTCAGCGATCGCGAGCGACTCATCGGTCGAACGGTCGTCCACGACGATAAGATCGAGCTCGGCAAGCGTCTGCGCCTTCACGGAGTCCAGGGTCTCGGTGACAAAGCCAGCATAGTTGTAGAGTGGAACGATGACCGTGACGGCCGAGGGACTCAGTCGATCGTGGGCGCGGGCGATGTCGTGCTCTGGTATGCGGGGCAGTGAGGCAATCGGCGTGGCCGCATGAGCGATATCAAGGGCGAAGGCGCGCGCCGCGCGACGGCCGCGATGCAGCGTCTGCTCCAGGACCGAGGCCCAGCGCTCGGTCTGCGCCTCCGGACCGAAGCGGCCGATACAATCGATTTCCGCTGCCCGCGCTAGCCGCGCGCGCAACTCACGGTCATCGGCCAAGCGGCTGATCGCCGCGTGCCAACCAGCCTCGTCCGCCGCCAGCAGCCCGGTCTCACCGTCACGGACGGCGGCGCGGAATGGTGCCGTGGGGGAGCAGACCGAAGCGGCGCCGGCCAGTGCGGCCTCGAAGAATTTGAGTTCGCTTTTGGCCTCGCAGAACGGGTTGCCGACCTCAAGCGGGGCCAGGTTGACGTCGAAGCGCGCGATCTCGGTCGGCAGTTCAGCCACGGGGACATATTCGCGCCATTCGATCTGGGCCTCGAGCCCGGCCAGAGCGGGGAACTCGTGCACGTCCAGGCAGTCTGTCGTCTCACGGCGGAACAGCACCAGGCGGCCATCGGGCCGCGCCCGCAGAAAGCGGGCAACGGCGCCGGCGATGATGGCGAAGTCCCTCTGATGTGTCCGGCTACCTCCGGCATAGCCCAGGCGGAACAGGCCGTCCGACGGCTTCGCGGCGCGCGCGCGGGCTGCGAGGTTGGCGCGGGCGCGGGTCGCTTCGTCGAAGCTGTTCGGCAGCACGAAGACCGGTTTGCCCCAGCGATGTATGTGGTCGGCCAGAACCTGCGTCGTCGCCGAGCAGAAATCGGCGGCCACCATGCTCTGTTGGACGCGTCCGTAGAAGCCCGCAACCTCGGCCTCGCTCAGCCGCTGCGAGCGAATGCCGTCGATGACCTCGGTTCGCGCCAGGGCTGGATCAAACATGAGATCGTCGACGTCGAACAGGATCGTCCGCCCGGCCGAGCGCGCCGCGCCGACGATCGCCGCCACGGCCTCGTTCCATTCGGTTCGCCACAGCACCAGCAGATGCGCGGAGGTGACAAGGTCCGGTGCCGAGGCCGCTTCGTCGATCGTCCTCACTTCAGCCAGTGCGCCCAGCCTTCGGACCGCTTCAGCCTGCCGCAGGACGCGATAGGCATGTCCAGGCGTGTGCGGCTCGCCCGAGACGAAGAGCACCCGGGCCCGGCGCTCGGGCAAGCTCCATCGCGGCGCCGCCGACGCGGGCGCCAACGGCGTCGCACGAAGGGGCCGGCCTTCGGCGCGGCCGAAGCGCTCATAATGGTCGAGCGCGTGCAGCCCCGATGCGGCAACGTCCTTGTGCAGCTCGAGGTAGTCTCGAACCGAGAAGCGTGGGCCCGGGTCGCGCCCCTCGGCGGCACCGAAGCGGACATAATGCTCCGCGGCGTCCATATCCAGAGCTCTGACGTCCGCGTACCGGGTCACGTACCAAGCCGGATCGAACAGGTCGCTTGCTCGCACGATGGTCAGCAGCGCCGCCTCCGCCTCGTTCGGCCGCCAGCGCCGACGCAGCCGGCTGCGAATCCTAGTCCGCAGACCCGGCGACGGCAGCGGCGAACTGGCCAGCGCGGCGCGTTCATCGGCCTGCTCCCGCTGGATCCGAGTCAGGTCGAGGAGGGCCTCGGTCCGGTCGAGCAGCGCGCGCAGCGCCTCCCGCTCGGCCTCGCTCGCGGCAAGCTGCCACTCGCTGAACGCGAGCGCCGCCTGCGCCCGCTCCGCTGCTGCCGGAGCCGTCCGCTCTGTCGCCTCCCGCAGCCGGTCGAGCTCGGCTTGGCGAGCAGTCGCCTCGGCGTGCATTCGGCCGATCGTCTCTTCCGTCCATCGGCGCTGCGCTTCGATCTGCCGTGGCATATGCAGATAAGGGTCAATCAGCCCATCGCGGATGAAAAGCGAATCGGCCAGCTCCGGCAGGTCGGAGTCCGTCGCGACGACAACCAGATAGGTGGCGCGCGCGAGGCCGGAGGAGGCCTCCACCCGGTCGGGGCCACGCTGCTCGAAGGTCAGCGGCAGCACGCTGCGCGCCGCAGGGCCGCCTGGCATCGGCCCGTCGGCAAGCAGCGCGGTGCCGAGCATGGGGCGCTGCGCGAAGGCGGCCATGTGGCGGAAGTGCCGGGCGATGAGCGTGCGCAGTTCGTCGCGGGTGAGTTCATGCACGTGGTAGGGGTTGGGCGGAGTGCTGGCCGGGGAGGTAATGTCGCGATCCGGCGTGCTCAGGATGAGCATGCCTCCCGGGCGCAGCACGCGTTTGATCTCGGTGAGGAAGGTCTCGTGATCGTAGAAATGTTCGATGGTCTCGAAGGAGGTTACGAGATCGACCGAGGCCGTAGCGAGCGGGATGGCGCAGGCATCGCCGCGCAAGAAGCGAAGATTTTCGCGCGGGTAAGCAAGGGCGGCGTGGGTGATGGCATCGGCGTCGATCTCCACGCCGAACACGCGCCGCGCCACCTGGGCAAGCAGGGCCGCGCCGTAGCCCTCGCCGGAGGCGACGTCCAGCACCTCCTTGCCGCGGGCGAGCTGACGGGCGAGGAAATACCGATGCAGGTGCTCGATCTCGCCTTGCCCGCCTTCGGCCGAGGTCAGTCTCTCGCCGGTATAGGGCAGCGCGATTGCCGGCGTCGCCAGCGGGAAAATCTCACCCAAGTCGCTCTCCTGCGGGAAGGGAATCGGCGCGTGGCCAGCCGGCTGGGCACAGCAATGCATTAACGAGATCCGTGCCATAGGGCGCAAGAGAGGCCCCCTAGCCTAGTCGCGCCGTTTGCGCGAACATGGTGTATCCCATGCCTGACGTGGTGGAGGAAACATGTCCCGAGCTCCCATCGGCCGTCGTCTCGCCGGCGCTACCGCCCTCGGTCTCGTCGTGCTCGCCTGCGGCGCAGCGCGTGCCGAGGAGCCGATCCGAATCGGTGTGATCGCGGAGAATTCCGCCATCGGGGGCATCGCCATCACCAACGGCGCCAGGCTCGCCGCCGAAGAGATCAACGCCGCCGGCGGCATCAATGGACGGAAGGTCGAGATCGTCGACTATGACGACCACAACTCCGCGACCGACGCCGTGCGCGCGTTTCAGCGCGCTGTCTCCGAGGATCACGTGGTCGCCGTGATCGCGAGCTATATGAGCGAGGTCGCCCTCGCGCTCGAGCCCTGGGCCGCGCGGCTGAAGGTGCCATTCATTACCCCCGGCGCGGCCAGCAACGAGATCACCCGACGTATCCACGATGACTACGCGCACAACAAGTATAGTTTCCATGGCTACCTGACCTCGACCGAGATCGCCGACACGGTCTGTGCCTCCTCGCACGACCTGCTGGTCACCAAGCTGCACATGAAGACCACGGTGATCATGAGCGAGGACGCTGCCTGGACGAAGCCCTACGACGGTGAGCTTGCCACCTGTCTTCCGGCGGCGGGGTTCAATGTGTTGGATCATATCCGATTCTCGCCCGACACCACGGATTTCACGCCGCTGTTCAATCAGATCGAGGCCAAGCACCCGGATGTGATTACCACCGGCATCTCCCATGTCGGCGTGCAGCCTACGGTGCAGTGGGCGAGCCAGCAGGTGCCGGTGCCGATGGCGGGGATCAGCTCGCAGGCGACCACCGACACGTTCTGGCGGGACACCAACGGTGCCGCCCAGGGCGTGATCCTGGAGGAGCCGGCCGCGCCGGACATCGCGGTGACACCGAAGACGATTCCGTTTGCCCAGGCCTACATCAAGCATTTCGGCGTCAGCCCTGGCTATGCCGGCTATACGGCAGCCGATGATGTCCACATCATCGCCGAGGCTGTCGGCCGTGCCGGTGGTGCCGAGGCGGAGAAGCTTGTCGAGGCGATGGAAAAGACCGACTACGTCGGCAATATCGGCCGGGTGCAGTTCTACGGCCGTGATGACGCCTTCACCCATGGTCTGCGCTACGGGCCTGGTTTCATCACCGGCATCGTCGTGCAGTGGCAGAACGGCAAGCAGGTACCCCTCTGGCCAACGGATATCGCCACCGGAACGATGACGTTCCCGGCCTTCATCAAGACGCCGGATCAGCACGCCAGCAACTGACCCTATCGCGCCCGCCTCCGCTCATCGCCCGCCCGACAACGCGGCGGACAAGGGAAACGAATGCTCGGCCTGCAGATCCTGCTCGACGGTTTCGCCATCAGTTCGCTCTACGGGCTTGGCGCCATCGGCTTCACCCTGATCTTCGGGGTGTCGGGCGTTTTGAACCTCTCGCACGGCGGGCTGATGCTGATCGCCGCCGTCGCCGCTTGGTATGTCGCGGGCGATTTGCATGCCGGGCAATATCTCGGTGCGCTCGCGGGGCTTCTTGCCGGCACGGTTGCCGCGCTGGTGACTTATCTCGTCGTCGTTCGTCCCATCCAGCGTTCGCGCGCCATTCCTCGCGACGAGACCGAGATTTTCGTCCTCACCGGAACGCTGCTCTGGGGCATCATGATCCAGGAAGCGGTGGCCTACCTGTTCTCCGACAACCCGCTCACCGTTCCGGCGCTGATCGGCGGGGTGGCAAATATCGGCGGCGTGCGTCTGCCGTATAACGAGATGCTGGTGGCAGCGGTGTCCTGGCTCTCGATCGGACTGCTCTGGCTGCTGGTCAATCGCACCCGCATGGGCAAGACATTGCTGGCCTGCGCGATCAATCCGCGCGGCCTGACGCTGCTTGGCTTCGAGCTCTCGCGCATCTACTTCGCTGTCTGGGTCATTTACGGCCTGCTGGTCTCGGCGGCGGGTGTGCTGCTGGCGAGTTTCCTGGGCACAAGCTCCGGCAATATCGGCAACCTGACGGCGAGCGCCTTCTCCATCGTCGTGCTCGGTGGGCTCGGCAGCGTCTCAGGCTCGCTCATAGCGGCCTATGTCGTGGGCTATCTGGAGACGGTCACGGCCTATCTGATCTCGCCCGAAATCCGTACCATCCCGGCGCTTCTCCTGCTGGTGCTGGTCCTCTATTTGCGCCCACAAGGCCTGCTCGGGCGGCGGTGAAAGGCAGGCCGATGAACTGGCGTTCTCTCGCGCTTCTGTTGGTGGCGATCGTGCTCGCCGCGTTGCCGTTCGGGGTCTCCGGGTACGCGCTCGGCGTTCTCACGCTGGCCTACTATTTCGGCGTGTTCTCGATGTCCTGGGATCTGCTGTTCGGGTTCGCCGGCGAGGTCAATTTTGGCCCGACCTTCCTGATCGGCGTCGGCGCCTACAGCGCCGGACTGCTCAACGTGCGCGGATGGCCGATCGCGATCTGCGTCGTCGCGGGCGCGGCCGCGTCGGTCATCGCCGGGCTGCTGCTCGCCCTCCCGGCGCTGCGGCTGCGCGGTCCGTATTTCGGCCTCGTGACACTGGTGGCCGTGCTGCTGCTGCAGCAAGTGATCGTGATTTTCGCGGGAGCGACCGGCGGCGAGATCGGGCTGTCGCTGCCGGATGTCCTCTCCGTCGATGCCAGCATGAATTACTGGTACGGCTTCGGCTTCATGGTGGTGAGTGCTGGGCTGCTGACCGGGCTCGCGCGCTCGCCGGTGGGGCTGATCCTGCAGGCGGCGGGGCAGGATCCGATCGAAGCGCAAGCGCTGGGATTCAACGTCGCCAAGCACAAACTCGCGGCCTTCTCGGTCAGCGCCCTGTTCTCCGGCCTCTCCGGAGCGCTGATGGTGTTCTATCTCGGCACCGCGTCGGTCGGGACGGTCGTCGATGTGGCGATCGCGGTGCAGGTCATCATCGCCGTCGTGCTCGGCGGCCGGCGCACGATTCTGGGCGGTATGATCGGCTCGATGTTCCTCATCATTGCCGGTGAGATTCTGCGCCCTCTGGGCCAGCTCAGCACCCTCGTCGTGTCGGCGATCGCGCTCGCCATGATCCTGTTCTTTCCGGATGGACTTCTCGGGGTCTTTACCCGGCGGGGAGAGCGCGCATGACGCCGCGGCTCGCCGTCGAGGGTCTGACCAAGCGGTTCGGTGGGCTGGTCGCGGTGCGCGATCTCGGCTTCGAGATCAGGGCGGGCGAGATTCTCGGCCTGATCGGACCGAACGGTTCGGGCAAATCGACCGCCATGAAGCTGATCATGGGCATCGAGCGGCCTAATCAGGGCAGCGTCCGGCTCGATGGCGTCGAGATGGCCGGGCTGCCGGCGCACCGGATCGCCCGGGCCGGGGTCGGGCTGGTGTTCCAGCATTCCCGCCCGCTGCACCGGCAGACCATTCTCGAGAATATCAAGCTCGCCCTGCTTCCCGACAGCCTGTTCCGCTTGGCGGCCGACCATTCCGTCACCGCGCGGGCGCGCGAGATCGGGGCGCGCGTCGGCCTCGGCGCGGTACTCGATCGCTATCCGCAGACCCTGCCCTTTGCGGATCTGCGGCGGTTGGAGCTGGCCCGGGCGATCGCGCGCGATCCCAAGCTTGTCCTCGTCGACGAACCCTTCGCCGGACTTACCCCTACGGAACTCGCGGATTTCTCCGCCCTCATCGCCGGGTTCCGCGACGAAGGCCGCGCCGTTCTGCTCGTCGATCACAATGTCAAAGGTGTCGCCGCCCTGGTGGACCGCGTCGTCGCGCTCTATCTCGGCGAGCGCATTGCCAGCGGGACGGCGGCGGAGGTGATGCGCGATGCCAAGGTGCGCGCCGTCTATCTCGGCGGGTCGATCGAGGCCCACGCGCGGGAGAGCCGTGGCACCGAAGCGGCGCCGCTGCTGGAGGTGGAAGCCACCAGCGTGTTCTACGGCAAGGCACAGGCGCTGCAGGAGGTCTCGCTTTCGGTTCGCGCCGGCGAGTTCGT
Organism: Acetobacteraceae bacterium; assembly: GCA_027449745.1. Taxonomy (GTDB): domain Bacteria; phylum Pseudomonadota; class Alphaproteobacteria; order Acetobacterales; family Acetobacteraceae; genus JAJZVV01. Next base: position 26,902 of record DAIDKZ010000178.1, read on the forward strand.
CTCCCTCGTCGGCCTGAACGGGGCTGGCAAGACGACGCTGTTCAATGCCATCTCCGGTCTCGTTCCCTATCAGGGCCGCATCGTCTGGGACGGGCGCCCTCTCGGCGGCATGACCGCCGCTGCCGTTGCGCGTGCGGGCATCGTGCAGTGCCCGGAAACGCGCGAGCTTTTCGGCGAGATGAGCGTGCAGGAGAACCTCGATCTCGGCGGCCAGCATCAGCCGGCGGGCGAGAGCCGCGATCGGCTCGCCGGTCTGTTCGATCTGTTTCCTATCCTGAGAGAGCGCCGCACGCAGGCGGCGCGCACCCTGTCGGGCGGTGAACAGCAGATGCTGGCGATCGCGCGCGCGCTGATGATGAACCCACGCCTGCTCATCCTTGACGAGCCGACGCTGGGCCTCGCGCCCGTCATCCTCGAGCAACTTTCGAAGGCGCTGGAGCGGCTGCGCGAGACCAGCGAGATCACCGTCCTGCTCGGCGAGCAGAACGTGACCTTCGCCCTCTCCCATGCCGATCGGGTCTATGTGCTCGAACATGCCAGGATCATCTGGCAGGGCCCACCGACCCGCTTCGCGGCGGAGGCCGGCGCGGGCTATCTCTGAGGCGGCGTCCCTGGCTGCCCCAGCAGGTCTGCCAGCACCGGCTCGATGGCCTTCGCCATCCGTGCTTGGCCCGTGGCGTTGGGATGCAGGGCCAGGCGTGGCGGAGCCAATGCCGGGTCCAGGAACAGGGCGCGGTCGAGCTGGCCGTCGTGGAGAAAAACCCCGCCGACATCGAGGAAGCGCACCATCCTGTCCCTGGCATAGCGTGTGGCGAGGGCGGCATTGACCAGTTTGGTCTCGCGCGCCACCCTCGCGCCGCGGTCGGCCGGCAGAATGCCGAGCAGCAGAATGCGCGTCCGTGGCAAATGATGGCGCAGCGCCGCGACGTCGGCGACGATCCCGGCCTCGGTATCGGCCGCCGACCAATGCAGACGCCCGAAATTGTTGGCGCCGATCAGCACGAGCGCGACTGCCGGAGCGATGCCATCGGCCTCGCCGTGCTCGATGCGCCAGAGCAGGCTTGCGGTCGTATCGCCGGTGAAGCCGAGATTGATGGCGTGGCGCTGACCGTAGAAGTGCTGCCACACCGGCGCGAAGTCCGCGCGCTCATAGTCCTGGGTGATGGAGTCGCCATAGAGCGCGAGATCGACCGGGCCGCGGTGCAGCTCCGCCAACTTGCGCTCGAATCGCTCGCGCCACCACGGCAGGTCGAGCCGCGCGATGGGCGTGGCGGCCAGCACCGTACGGGCCGGCGGCTGGCTCGCCGCCGGCCCGACGGCGCCGACCGAAAGCGCGCTCAGGAGGAGGGCCGTGGCGCCCCGCATCAAGCCAGGCCAAGCCAGATTGCGGCGCCGATGCCGGCAGCGACGCAATACCAGGCGAAGGGCAGCAGCGCCCAGTCGTCGTGGCGGCGGAAATAGCGCATCAGAAAGGCCGTCGCTGCGAAGGCGGTCGCCCCGGAGACCAATGCTGCCAGTGCCGCCAGGGTGAAGGTGCCTGGCGTGACCTCGGCGTGCAGCAATTTCGGCACTTCGAGCAGCGTCGCGCCAAGGATGATCGGCGTGGCGATGAGGAAGGAGAAGTGCGCCGAGCCGGCGTGATCGACGCCGCGCAAGAGGCCGCCCACCATGCTCGCACCCGAGCGCGAGATGCCCGGGACGAGCGCCGTCGCCTGGCACAGGCCGATGACGATCGCGTCGAGCATCGTCAGTCCGGAGAGCGCGCGATGGCCGCGCTGGCGCAGCCGCTCACCGAGCAGCAGCAGCAGTCCATTGAGCACGAGCATGGCGGCGGCGATCAGCGGCGAGGCGAACAGCGTGCGTAATTTGTGCTCCAGCACGACCCCGATGAGGCCTGCCGGGATCGTCGCGATGACGATCAGCCCGAGCATGCGCCGGCTTTGGCGAACCTGCGGCGCGGCCGCGAAGCCGAGCGCGCCGAGCGCGAGAAGAATCCAATCACGCCAGAAATAGAGCAGCAGCGCCGCGGCGGTGCCGAGATGCAGCATGACCAGGAAGGGCAGAAAGGACGGATCATGCTGATCGAGATGCCAGCCGAGCACGGCCGGCAGGACGACGGCGTGGCCGAGGCTGCTTACCGGGAACAACTCGGTGGCACCTTGCAGCACGGCGATGCCGATCGCTTCGAGGGCGTTCATCGACTGGGTTCTCCAGGCCAGGGGCGGAAGGATCGGCTCCGCACGGAGCCGCCGCCGGCACCGGATTCCCTCGGCGGCACGGCAAGGCAAGTATGAGTGTCTGTCGGGCGGCGCTCAAGCCTGCCGCGCGGGCGGCTAAAATTGGCTTCAACGAGGCTGCGGTGCCTTGCCGGGGGGTGGCGCGTGCCCCACCCTCCCCGATGTATGACCGGGGGGATCATGCGGCGAAGCTGGGTCGCGGTTCTGATTTTGGCCGGTCTGCTCGGCAGTGCGATTGCGCTCTATCGCTTGGCATTGCCTGGCCTCTCCTCCGCACGGGGCGAGCCGCCGGCGCTCGAAGTGCGTCTCGCCCGCTGGGCACTCTCGGCGAGCGTGCCGGCGGCCGCGCGGGCGCGGAGCAATCCGCTGGGTGACGACCCCGCCGAGATCGCGGCCGGCGCCGATCTGTTTCGCCGGAAATGTGAAGTTTGCCACGGGTTTGACGGCAGCGGCCACACCGAGATCGCGGCCGGCCAATACCCGCGCCCCCCCGCACTCCGCGCTGCCACCGCGCCGTTGACCGATGGCGAAATATTTTATCACATCGCGAATGGCATCCGGAACACCGGCATGCCCGCCTCTTATCTGCCGGAGCGGCAGATCTGGCAGATCGTGAGCTTCCTGCGACACTTGCCGCCGATCGCCGGGCCGATGACGGGCCCGCCAAGCGGCCCGCGCGACGCGCATTTCGTTGGCTCCGCCGCGTGCCGGCGCTGTCATGCCGAGATTTATGCGCGGTGGGAGAAGTCACGCATGGCGAATGTCGTCCGCGATCCGCGGAGCCATCCCGACGCGGTCATCCCCGATCTGACAAAATCTGATCCGCTGGTCGACTTCACCCTCGACGACATCGCCTTGGTCTACGGTAGCCGGTGGAAGCAGCGCTATTTCAAGAAGATCGGTGACGACTACTTTGTCCTTGGCGCGCAATGGGACGTGACGCACCGTTTGTGGCGGCGCTACTTCGTGCCGAACGACGCCGACTGGTGGGCGCCGCTCTATCCGCCGGACAATATGCAGCGCCCGACCGGGCCGCTCTGCGACGGCTGTCATTCGGTCAATTACGATATCCGTACGAAAACGGTGACCGAATGGAACGTTGGCTGCGAGAAATGCCATGGCCCCGGCAGCGCCCATGTCGCCGCGCCGGTGCGCGGCACGATCATCAATCCGGCGCGGCTCGGCTATGTCCAGGCCAACGATGTCTGCATCCAATGCCACTCGCAGGGCCGGCCGCTCTCGAACCCGATCGAGGGCCATTTTTTCGATTGGCCGGTGGGCTTCCAGGTCGGGCTCGACCTGGCGGATTTCTGGGGATTGGAAGATCGCGCCCCCGGCAAGACGACATTCACCCATTTCGCCGATGGCACCGCGCACAAGAACCGCATGCAGGGCAACGATTTCGTTCAGAGCCTGATGTATACCCGCGGCGTCACCTGCTTCTCCTGCCATGACCCGCACGGATCGGGCAACCGTGCCAGCCTGCTACAACCGCCCGAGACGATCTGCCTCACCTGCCACGGTCCGAACACCGCCAATGGGCCACGCGCCGCTACTATCGAGGCCCACACTCATCACGCCGCCGGCAGCCCGGGCAGTGCCTGCGTCAACTGCCACATGCCGGCGATCGAGCAGACCATCGCCGATGTCGACGTCCACGCCCACACATTCCGCTTCATCACGCCCGGTGAAACGCGCAGCCTGGGTGTTCCGAACCCCTGCACCCTCTGCCATCGGGGCAAGACCCCTGATTGGGCTTCGGCGGTGATGCGCACCTGGGCGGACCGCTCGCCGTGGCGGATGCAGCCGTAGATCCGGCGGTCGCAGCTCAGACAGTTGCAGTATTCACAGCGATAGCTTTGCGCCGCCGGCTCACTGCACCAGGGTAGGGATCATGTCGTGCTCGCGGATCGCGGCCGCCGCGGCGTCGATCGTCGGGGCGACCCCGAGCGGGCGACCATCCGCGGCGTGGATGGCGAAGGCGCGCCCGTCCTCGACGATGACCGGACGGATATAGGCCAGCTGGGTGACGCCGAGCTCGGCGAGTTGGCTCGCGCTGATGTGGCGAATGTCGAAGCCACCCTCCGCGGCGCCGGACTGGGCGGGGGTGGGGGCTGGGTTGGTCTGCATGTCAACTCTCCGTCCTGATTCTGTTTGGCCGGATCGCTCCGGCATGGCGGCCTGCGCCATCAGTCCCGCTCGGCGCGGCCAGTGACGACATCCTTGCGGCCGGCGCCGTTGCCCTTGCTGATCGCGATCGTGCGCACGCGGCTTTCGGGTTGCGGACGCGCCAGATCGATGTGCAGCAGGCCGCTGTCCAGCCAGGCGCCCTTCACCTCGATGCCTTCAGCCAGCACGAAACTGCGCTGGAACTGGCGTGCCGCGATGCCGCGATGGAGGAACACGCGCCCGGCGCAGTCGTCGGTCTGCTTGCCGCGAATCACCAGCTGGTTGTCTTCCTGCGTGATCTGCAGGTCGTCCATTGTGAAGCCGGCGACGGCGAGCGTGATGCGCAGGCCGGTCGCGCTGATCTGCTCGATATTGTAGGGCGGGTAACCATCCGACGAGGATTTCGACGCCCGCTCGAGCATCTGCTCGAGATGGTCGAACCCCAGGAAAAGCGGCGAGCCAAACATGCGGGTGCTCAAGGCAGCCTCCTCATGATGAGCGAAGCGGGTGCCAAGGCCCATCGAGGCGCCTCGGCCCACGCTATGTTGTCAGCCCCGGCCTCGCTTGCAAGAGGCCACGGGCCGAGCCGAGGGAGGCTGTTGAAGCGGGGCGGTGAGACCGCTACATGCGGCGGATGGATGGAGCTGACGTCCCCCTGCTGCCGATCGTGCTGGCCCCGGACCCGGTGCTGAAGGCGCGCGCCCGGCCGGTTCGCGATGCCGATGCCGAGACCGTGCGCGCCCTGCTGCCGCGCATGTTTGCGACCATGTACCGCGCGCCGGGGATCGGGCTGGCCGCGCCGCAAGTGTCGGTCGGGCTGCGCGTCGCCGTGGTGGACCTGATGGAGGGGGATAAGCCGGCGCCGATCGCGCTGATCAACCCTCAGGTCGCCGCCGCCAGCGCCGAGCTCGCCACGCGCGAGGAGGGCTGTCTCTCGCTGCCCGGCCACTATGCCGATGTGACGCGCCCCGCCCGCGTCAAGGTGCGCTATCTCGACGTTTACGGCATGGGCCAGGAGATCGAGGCCGAGGGCCTGCTCGCGGCCTGCCTTCAGCACGAGATCGACCATCTCGATGGGGTGCTGTTCGTCGATCACCTCTCGGCGCTCAAGCGCAACATGATCCTGCGGCGGATGCTGAAGGAGCGGCGGCAGAAGGAGACCGCCTGAGCGTCGCGCGGTGCGGTCGTTCTTGACGCTGATCAATGCCGCGCCACTTGGATTACCGTAGAATGACCGGATGAGCGGAAGGAGCGCGACCATGGCCCTTCGCCTCGCCTTCATGGGCAGCCCGGATTTCGCCGCGCCGATCCTCGCGGCGCTGCAGGGAGCCGGCCATGCGGTCGTCGCGGTCTACACGCAGAAGCCTCGTCCGGCGGGTCGCGGCCATGCAATGCAGCGTTCCGCCGTGCATCGTGAGGCCGAGCGGTTGGGCCTGATGGTCCGCACGCCGGACCGGCTGAGCGGCGAGGAAGAGGCCGCCGCCTTCGCCGCACTCGATCTCGATGCCGCCGTGGTCGCGGCCTATGGGCTGTTGCTGCCGAAGGCTTTTCTGAATGCGCCCCGGCTCGGCTGCCTCAATGTTCACGCCAGCCTGCTGCCGCGCTGGCGAGGCGCCGCGCCGATTCAGGCCGCGATCATGGCCGGAGACGCACAGACGGGCGTCAGCATCATGCGCATGGACGAGGGGCTCGATACCGGCCCCGTGCTGCTCGCCGAGGCCGTGCCGATCGGTCCCGAAACGACCACGGCAGCCCTTCATCCTGTGCTCTCAACACTCGGCGCTCGCCTCATGCTGCGGGCGCTGGCGGAGAACCCGCCGGCGCGGCCGCAACCGCGGGATGGCGTGACCTACGCGCGCAAGCTCACGCGCGCGGACGGCCGGATGGACTGGTGGTTGCCCGCCGCGTATCTCGCAAGGCAGTTGCGCGCGCTGACACCCTGGCCGGGTTGCTGGACGAGCCTCGGCGGCGTGACGCTGAAAGTGCATGCGGCCCATGTCGTCGCGGCAAGGGACGTCCCGGCGGAGGGGGCCCCCGGGGTGACCCTCGATGGCGTGCTGACGGTTGCCTGCGGCGAGGCGGCGTTGCGTCTGACCCGGGTGCAGCTGCCCGGACGCGCCGCCATGGATGCCGCCGAATTCCTGCGCGGCCACGCCGTGCCGGCCGGCACCAAGCTCGGCTGAGCGCGGCTGGCGGATGATGCCGGACGACGCCCCCGCCGCCACGCCGGCGCAGGGCTGGGCGCTGCTGATCGAGTATGACGGCGCCGGGTTCGTCGGCTGGCAGCGCCAGCGGGGCGGCCTGTCGATCCAGGAGACGATCGAGCGGGCGGCAAGCCGGCTCGCCGGCGGGATGCACGTGGCCTCCATCGTCGCTGGGCGCACCGATGCGGGCGTCCACGCCGCCGGTCAGGTGGCGCAGATCCTGCTGCCCCCGCGCGCGGCACCGCTCCCCGCCGAGCGGTTGCGTGCGGCGCTCAATCACCATCTGCGCCCGCACCGGATCGCTATTCTGATGGCCGCGCCCGTGCCGCCAGGGTGGAGCGCGCGCTTTTCCGCCATTGGGCGCGAATACCGCTATCTCATCCTGGACCGTCCCGCCCGCCCGGCGCTGGCGGAGGGGCGGGTCTGGCACGTGGCGCACCGGCTCGATGTGGCTTCGATGGTGGAGGCGGCGCGGGCTCTCCTCGGCCGGCACGATTTCTCCTCGTTCCGTGCCAGCGCCTGCCAGGCGAAAAGCCCGGTGCGCACCCTCGATCGGCTGGACGTGTGCCGTGTGGGCGACGGCATCGAGATCTCGGCGGCGGCGCGCAGCTTCCTGCATCACCAGGTGCGCAACATGGTCGGCACCCTGGCGCTTGTCGGTGCGGGAAAGTGGCGTCCGGCGGATGTGAGCGCGGCGCTGGCGGCCTGCGACCGCCGCGCCGCGGGGCCGACCGCGCCGCCTCAGGGCCTGTTCCTCACCCGGGTCCGCTACCCGGAGGATCCTTTCGCCGCCGGTGCCGACGCGCCGGCGCCGGCATAGACCACCCGCCAGATCGTGCCGGAGGCGTCGTCGCTGATCAGCAGCGACCCGTCGATCGCCACGGCGACATCCGCCGGTCGGCCCCAGACCGTGTCGTCCGAGACGACGAACCCGGTCAGGAAATCCTCGTATTCCCCCGTCGGAACTCCGTCACGCAGCAGCAGGCGGATGACTTTCGAGCCGGTGCGGCGGCTGCGGTTGTAGGAACCGTGCAAGGCGATGAACGCATCGCCGCGATACTCGGCGGGGAACTGCCCGGCCTCATAGAAGCTGATTCCGAGAGGAGCCGAATGGGCCTGCAACAGCACGTCCGGCATCGCCGTCCGCTCCGCGAGATCGGGCCGTTCGCCGCGGTGGCGCGGATCCTCGCGCCCACCGAGAAACGTGAAAGGCCAGCCGTAGAACGCGCCATCGGCGAGGCGGGTGACGAAATCGGGCACGGCGTCGTCGCCGAACTCGTCGCGCTCGTCGTTGGTGCACCAGAGCGTCCTGGTCTGCGGCTGGATGGCGAGTCCGATGCAATTGCGCAGGCCGGTGGCGTAGGGACGGGTCTGGCCGGTCTCGACATCCATCACCATCACCTGCGCGCGACCCTCCTCGAGGCCCCAGGTCGCCCCGAGCCCGTGCTCCGCCTCGAAGGCGGCGATCTCCTCGGCGGAGCGCTGGGAGAGACCCTCGGCGTCATTGGAGCGCGAGCCGATGGCGATGAAGAGCCGGTGCCCATGCGGCGAGAACGCCAGTTCGCGCGTCCAATGCCCCTCGACCGGCAGGGACGCGATCACGGGCTCGGCGGGGCCCATCGCGCTCATCACGCCGCCGCGATAGGGGAAGCGGACCAGCGCGTCGGTGGCGGCGACATAGACATACGAGGGCGTTCCGCCAGGCGGGTAGAACCCCATGCCGGACGGCAGGGTAAGTCCTTCGGCAAATATCGCTTCGCCGGCCGCGTTGCCGTCCGGGCCAGGGCGGAGCACGTGGATGCGCCCGGCATGACTCTCGGCCACGAACACATCCCCGTTCGGCGCGACGCGCAGGTTGCGCGGCCCCTCCAGGCCGGTGGCGAAAACCTGCACGGCGAAGCCGGCGGGCACCGTCGGCCAAGCGCCTTCGGGCCGCGGCACGATTCCGGGCAGGTTGACGGTGGAGGGGGACGTGAACGGCGCCGGCAGCGCCTCCGGCCTCACGACGTGGCGCATGCCGGGTACCTCGTCGCGCCAATCGAGCGGCGAGCCGGTGGCGAAGGGGCTGTGACCGTCGTCCAGCACCGCGGGCGAGACATTCTCCGCCGCCTCCGCCTGGGAGCCGGCCAACGCTGCGACGAGCCCGGCCGCGATCACGCCAACGCGCCTCCGCCGAGAGCTCCCACCGGGCATGGCCATCTGTAAGCCTCCTCGATGATGCGACGCCGCATAACCCGCCCGTGCCGGCCTGCGTGCAGGGCCGTGCGGAGTGTGCATTGCAACAATGACAGGATCGGGGCCGGTCTGTCAGCGAAATCGAACGCCCGTCGCGCGATCAAATCCACACAATCGTACGCAGCCCTGGTCTTCGGCGGGGGGATATGCCGGCCTGCTGAAGGTGCAAGCGCATAGCTCGGGGCAGGTGGGCGGGCTGGATGCCAGGGCCGCTGCGCGCTGAGGCGGCGCGTTATACCGCGCGACGCTGGCGCCGAGGCGTCGGCGCCGTCTCCGCCGTTGCCTCCTCGGGCGAGGCAAGGGCCTGCAGCAGGGCCGCGCGCAGCGCCGCGAGCTTGCGCTCGTTGCTCACTTTCAGGCCGAATACGTCCTTGACGTAAAACACGTCGACGGCCCGCACGCCGTAGGTCGTGACATGCGCCGAGGCGATCTGAAGTCCCTGGGCGCTGATCGCGGCGGTGACGTCGTGCAGCAGGCCGGGACGGTCCCGTCCGTTCACTTCCAGCACCGTGTGGGTGTTGGAGGCATGATTATCGAGCACGACGCGCGGCGGCACATGGATGGCGCGCATGCGACTCCCCGCCGCCGCGCGCGCGATGCGGCGGATTTCGGTGGCCAGACGCAGCTTGCCGGACAGCGCCTGCTCGGTCACCGCCGCCAGCCGCGCCAAGCGGTGCGGCGCGTCGAAGGCGCCGCCGGCCGCGTCCTGGATCCAGAATGTATCCAGCGCCATGCCGTTGGTCATGGTGTGGATGCGGGCATCGACGATCGAGGCGCCGGCAACGGCGAGTGCGCCGGCGATGCGGCTGAACAGCCCGGCATGGTCGGCGGTGTAGATCGTGACCTCGGTGACCGCGCGGGCCGGCAAAGGCTGGGTCTCGATCATCAGTGGCATGTCGCGCTGCTCGGCCTCGCGCACCAAGCGCGCGTGCCGGGCGTGGGTCGGCGGATCGAAGGAGAGCCAGTAGCCGGGATAGCCGAGCGCGAGGAAATGCTCGATCGCCTCCCGCGGCCAGTCGGCCAGCAGTGTCGAGACGGCCTCGCGCGCGCGCGCGACCCTCGCATCGCGTTCGGTGGTGGCGAGCCCGCCCTCCAGCACTTCGGCGACGCGGGCGTAAAGCTCCCGCAGCAGTGTTGCCTTCCAGCCGTTCCACACCTTCGAGGAGACCGCCCGCATGTCGGCGACCGTCAGGATCAGCAGCAGCTTGAGTCGCTCGGGGGACTGGATGGTATCGGCGAGGTCGAGGATGGTCTTGGGGTCGTCGATGTCGCGCTTGAAGGCGGTCTGGCTGAGCAGGAGATGGTGCAGCACGAGCCAGGAGACCATCTCGGTCTCCTCCGCCGCGAGGCCGAGCGCGGGACCGACGCTGAGCGCGATCTCCGCGCCGAGCTCGGAATGATCGCCGCCGCGGCCCTTGGCGATGTCATGCAGCATGGCCGCGACATAGAGCGCCCGGCGCGACTGGACATGGTCGACCAGCCCAGTCGCCACCGGCGCGATCTCGGCCAGATCGCCCTGTTCGAGCAGGTTGAGGATGCGGATGACCTCGATCGTATGCTCGTCGACGGTGAAGACATGGTAGGTGTCGAACTGCATCTGCCCGACGATGCGGCCCCAGTCGGGCAGGAAGCGGCCGAGGAAGCCGGTCTCGTTGAGGATCGACAGCCAGCGCGCGCCGTCGGGGCGCGCTGGCGCGCCGCGCCCATGGCCGGGCGCGCAGCCGCACAAGAGGTCGAGGAACAACGCCGCGGCCTCGGGGTCGTGGCGCAGCAGAACGGCGGCGCGCTCGTTGCGGATCAGCCCACGGAGCGCCAGCGGATGCAGGTCGAGATCGCGGTCGCGCGCCAGCTTCAAGATGCGCAGCATGCGCACCGGGTCGGCGGTGAATTCGGGATCACCGGCGGCGAGCAGCTTGCCGTCCGCGAGCACGAAGCCCTCCGCGAGAAGGGCGCGGTCGGTCTCGGCGGCCACCGCCGGCGGGCCGAGGGCCGCGCGCAGCAAAGCCGGTTCGAGCAGACGGCCGACGCGCAGCACTTCCCGCGCGGTGAGGAAATAGTGCCGCATGAAGCGTTCGACGCCGTCCTGCCGTCCGTGGCGCGTGTAGCCCATGCGCGCCCCGATGACCGGCTGGAGGTCGAAGGTGAGCCGGTCCTCGGCGCGGCCGGCGACGTAGTGGATATGGAAGCGCAGGGTCCAGAGGAAGTCGGCGGCGCGTCGCGCCAGCCGCGCCTCGTGCTCGGTGATCAGCCCGCCACCCGGGCCGGAGGGGTCGGCGAGTTGGCTGATATCGGTGATGCCAAAGGCGTCACGCGCCATCCAGTAGAGCGTCTGCAGGTCGCGCAGGCCGCCGCGGCCTTCCTTGATGTTGGGTTCGACGACGAACGGCGTCTCGCCATAGCGTGCGTGGCGGGTGGCACGCTCGGCCTGCTTGGCGGCGATGAATTCGCTGCTGCCGGCGGCCCGGAACGCGGTGAACCGCTCCTGGAACCGCGTGAACAGCCCTGCCGGGCCGGCGATTAGGCGGGCATCGAGCAGCGTCGTGCGGACCGTCGTGTCCTCGGCGGCGGCGCTCAGACATTGGTCGACGGACCGCGTCGCGTGCCCCACCTTGAGGCCGAGATCCCACAGGAAGTACAGCATGTATTCGACCAGGCCGAGGGTCTTGCCGTCGGCGTCCGGGCCGGTGAGGAACAGCAGGTCGATGTCGCTGAACGGCGCCAGCACGCGCCGTCCATAGCCGCCGGTGGCGACCAGCGCCGGCAGCGAGGCCGGGCCGATTTCGCCGCCTGCATGGTCGAACAAGGCGACGAGCAGCCCGTCGATGCGCAGCGCGAGCTGGCGGGCCGCCTGCAGCCCGCCCAGTAGACCCTCCTCGAACGGCTTGCGCAGGTCGCTCTGGATGCGGGCCAGCTGGCGGCGGAAAATATCGAGTGCCGCCTCGCGCGGCACGCGTCGGCGCCGGTCGGTCGTGCCGCCGGGCGCCGCATCGTTGGGGGCGGGCGATGCGTGATCTCGCCCCCCGCGAACCGCTTGTGCGCCGGCATCGTCGCGCCCGTTCCCGCTCGACCCTGCCAGCCGCGCCAGGCTCCTGGTGATCTCGGCGGCAGTGGTGGCGGGCGTGTCGGAGTTGAATGAAGAAAATGTCATGGCTCAATCTTGGCGGCATCCGACGGCGCTGTCACGCGAAGTTGATCATGGAGCCGATAGAGCGCCTCGATCGCCTCACGTGGGGTCATCTGGTCGGGCCGCAACGCTGCCAGGGTGGCCAGCACCGGGTGTTCTGCCGGCTCGGCCGGCGGCGGCGCGGCGCGGGCGAAGAGTGGCAGCTCCGCCGCCTCGGTGAGCGCGGCGCCGCGCTCTTCGAGCAGCGCCAGCAGCGCCGCAGCGCGCCGCACCACCGGGGCCGGCACGCCGGCGAGCCGGGCGACGTGCACGCCCCAGCTTCGTCCGCCCGCGCCGGTGGCGACCTCGTGCAGGAACACGACCTCGCCCTTCCATTCCCGGACCCGCATCGTGTGGGGCGCCAGCATCGGCAGTTCCCCCTGCAGGCGCGCGAGCTCGTGGAAATGGGTGGCGAAGATCGTGCGCGCGCGCACCGTGGAGTGCAGTGCCTCGAGCACTGCCCAGGCGATGGCCAGCCCGTCCAGCGTCGCGGTGCCACGGCCGATCTCATCGACCACCACCAGCGAGCGCGGTCCGGCCTGGTGCAGGATGGCTGCCGTCTCGGTCATTTCGACCATGAAGGTGCTGCGGCCGCGGGCGAGATCATCGGCGGCGCCGACGCGGCTGAACAGCCGATCGACGATGCCAATCTCGGCCGACCGCGCCGGCACGGGCAACCCGGCCTGGGCGAGCACGACGATCAGCGCGTTCTGGCGCAGGAACGTCGATTTGCCGGCCATGTTGGGCCCGGTGAGCAGCAGCACCCGCCGCTCCGGCGCGAGGTCGCAATCGTTCGGCACGAAGGCGGCGCGACCGGCGAGCGCGGCCTCGACGACCGGGTGGCGGCCGGCCTCGATGCGGAACGCGAGCCCGTCCTGCACGCGCGGGCGGCACCAGGCGCCGCCCTCGGCGAGCCGGGCGGCCGATTGCAGCGCATCGAGCGCCGCCAGTGCGGCCGCCGCTTCGGTCAGAACCGTTGCCGCCGCCAGGGCCTGCGCGCTCAGATGTTCGACGACGGTGCGCTCGCGCGCCGCCGCCCGCGCCTCGGCAGCGGTGATGCGCTCGCCGAGCGCCGCCAGTTCGGCCGAGCCGAAGCGCGCCCCGGCGGCGAGGCTCTGGCGCAGAACCAGCTCCGGGTGATCCCGCAGCCGCGCGACGGCCGCGGCCGGAACCTCGATGACATGGCCGAGCTGGGCATGGTGGCGGAGCTTGAGGCTGGCGACGCCATAGCGCTGGGCATAGTCCAGTTGCAGCCCGGCGACGATCTGCCGCGCCTCGTCGCGCAGGTGGCGCTCCGCGTCCAGTTCGGCATCGAACCCGGCGCCGATCACGCCACCATCCTCGAGGTGGGCCGGCAGGCGCGGGGCAAGCGCGGCAGCCAGCGCGGCGCGCAGCGCTTCGGCCACGTTGAGAGCGCGCCGCGCCGTCGCGAGCGGCGGGATCTCCGCTTCGGCCAGTGCGCGCGCCGCCGCGTGTGCGGCGCTGAGCCCGTCGCGCAAAGCGGCGAGGTCGCGCGGCAGAAAGCGGCCGAGGGCGAGGCGGGCCAGTGCCCGGGCCATGTCCGGCGCGCCACGCAGTGCCGCGCGCAGGGCGGCGAGCGCGGTCGGATGGTCGATGAGCCAGGCCCACGCATCCTGGCGGGAGGCGATGGCGTCGGGATCGGTCAGCGGCCCGTCGAGCCAAGCCGCGAGCAGCCGCGCGCCCGGCGCGCTCAGCGTGTGCTGGACGACGCCCAGCAGAGAATGGCGGGCTTCGCCGTCGCGGGCGCGGGTGATTTCGAGGCTCGTCCGTGTCGCCGCATCGATCGCGACTGTGCCGGCGAGCCCGTGCGGGCGCGGCGGGGCGAGCAGGGGCAGGGAGCCGGCCTGGGTGGCGCGGACATAGTCGAGCGCGCGGGCGGCGGCGATGGCCTCGGCGTCACCGAAGGTTCCGAAGGCATCGATGCTGGCGACCTCGAACGCCTCGGCGAGGCGCTCACGGGCGGCGCCCAGCGGCGGCGCCGGTGGCGCCGGCGCCCGCCGCTCGGCCCACTCGGCCAGGGCGGGGCCGTCGGCGTCGGCCAGGATCTCGGCCGGGTCGAGGCGGGCCAGAAGCGCGGGCAGGGCGGCTTCCGTCAGCGTCTCGGTCTCGAACGCGCCGGTCGAAATGTCGAGCCAGGCAGCGCCGAGCGCTTCGCCCTCCCCGGCCAGCGCCAGCAGCCGGTTGGGTCGGGCGGCATCGAGGAGCGTGTCCTCGACGAGCGTCCCCGGTGTGATCAGCCGCACCACCTCGCGCCGGATCGGCGTCTTCGTCCCCCGCGCGCGCGCCGCCTCCGGCGTCTCCATCTGCTCGACGATGGCGACACGGAAGCCGCGCCGGATGAGGCGGGCGAGGTAGAGCTCGGCGGTGGCGACCGGGACGCCGCACATCGGGATCGGCGCGCCGGCATGCTCGCCGCGGCTGGTGAGCTGGATGTCCAGCGCGGCCGCGGCGGCCTCGGCGTCGGCGAAGAAGAGCTCGAAGAAGTCGCCCATGCGGAAGAACAGCAGCGCCTCTGGATGCGCCGCCTTGCTGGCGAACCATTGGCGCATCACCGGACTCGCGTCAGCCGGCGGATCGGGGCGATCAGGGACGGGCTTCATCAGCGCGAGATGTAGCCGGCGGCTCGCCGGCTGCGAAGCCGGCCTGCGTCGATGGCGGGAGAGGGGCCCGCACCGGCGGCTTCCCTTGGCCGGCGCCAGGGATCATGATCATTCGGCTTGCGATTCCCGGGGAGGAAGAACCATGGCGGACGGTACCACAGGAACGCGGACGGCGCGCATTTCCGCCGAAGAGGCGCTGGCGCTGCACGCCATGGGTCGGCCGGGCAAGCTCGAGATCCGCATCACCAAGTCCCTGGCCACGGCGCGCGACCTCAGTCTCGCCTATTCTCCCGGGGTCGCCGAACCCTGCCTGCGCATTCAGCGGGATCCGAATCTCGCCTACGAGTATACGACGCGCGGCAACATGGTGGCCGTCGTCTCCAACGGCACCGCGGTGCTCGGCCTGGGCAATCTCGGCGCGCTCGCCGCCAAGCCGGTGATGGAGGGCAAGGTCGCGCTGTTCAAGCGCTTCGCCGACGTCGATGGCATCGATCTCGAGATCGCCACCGAGGATGTCGACGAGTTCGTCAACTGCGTGCGCTTCCTCGGGCCCGGGTTCGGCGGCATCAATCTGGAGGACATCAAGGCTCCCGAGTGCTTCGTCATCGAGCAGCGGTTGCGCGAGGTGATGGACATCCCCGTGTTCCACGACGATCAGCACGGCACCGCCATCGTCGCCGCCGCCGGGCTGATCAATGCCTGCTACCTCACCGGGCGGGAGCTGCGCGAGACGAAGCTGGTGGTCAACGGCGCCGGCTCGGCCGGCATTGCCTGCGTCGAGCTGCTCAAGGCGATGGGCATGCGCGCGCAGAACGTGATCCTGTGCGACACCAAGGGGGTCGTCTATCAGGGTCGGACCGACGGGATGAACCAGTGGAAATCCGCCCACGCGGTGCCAACCGACAAGCGGACGCTGGCGGAGGCGGTGGAGGGGGCGGACGTGTTCTTCGGCCTCTCCGTGAAGGGGGCGCTGTCGCCGGCCATGGTCCGTTCGATGGCCGGCAAGCCGATCATCTTCGCCATGGCCAATCCCGACCCAGAAATCACGCCGGAGGCGGCGCGCGAGGTCAGTCCGGAGGCGATCATCGCCACCGGGCGCAGCGACTATCCCAATCAGGTCAACAATGTTCTCGGATTCCCCTATATTTTCCGCGGCGCGCTCGATGTGCGCGCACACACCATCAATGACGCGATGAAGATCGCCGCGGCCGAGGCGCTGGCCAAACTGGCGCGCGAGGACGTGCCCGACGAGGTCCACGTCGCCTCGGCGGGCAAGCGACTCTCGTTCGGCCCGGACTACATCATTCCCAATGCGTTCGATCCGCGCCTGATCGCGCGCATCCCGCCGGCGGTGGCGCGAGCGGCGATGGAGTCCGGCGTCGCCCGCCGGCCGCTGGCGGATCTGCGCCGCTACGCGCGCGAGCTCTCCGGCCGCCTCGATCCCACCGCCAATGCGCTCGACGCCATCATGGAGAGCGTGCGCGCCCAGCCCCGCCGTGTCGTCTTCGCCGAGGGCGAGGAGGAGAAGGTGGTGCGCGCCGCGGTGGCGTTCCGCAATGCCGGCTACGGCACGCCGGTGCTGATCGGGCGCGAGCAGCGCGTCGCCACCACCATGGGCGCGCTCGGGCTCGGCGAGGTGGATGGCATCGAGATCCACAATGCGCGCCTCTCCGGCGCCAACCGCAGCTACGCCGAGTTTCTCTATGGGCGGCTGCAGCGCAAGGGCTTCCTGCTGCGCGACTGCCAGCGCATGGTCAACCAGGACCGGAACGTCTTCGCCGCCTGCATGGTGGCGACCGGGGATGCCGACGCGATGGTCACCGGGCTGACGCGGTCGACCGCCGTCTGCCTCGAGGATATCGGGCACGCGGTGGATGCGCAGCCGGGGCGGATCGCCTTTGGGCTGACGCTGATGTTCGGCGCGCCGGTGGGGGCGATCTTCGTCGCCGATACGCTGATCCATGAACGCCCGACCCCGGAACAGCTGGTCGACATCACGCTCGGCTCGGTCGCCGCCGCGCGCAGCCTCGGCCACGAGCCCCGCGTCGCGCTGGTCTCCCATTCCACCTTCGGCAATCCGATGCACCCGACCGGGCAGAACATCCGCGACGCGGTCGCACTCCTGGAGGCGCGCGGGGTGGATTTCGAGTTCGATGGCGACATGAGCCCCGATGTCGCGCTCGACCCGGCGTTGCGCGCGCTCTATCCGTTCTGCCGGCTCACGGGCCCGGCCAACATCCTGATCATGCCCGGGCTGCACTCGGCCCACATCGCCTCGCGCCTGGTCGCACGCCTGGGTGTGGCCAGCACGGTCGGCCCTCTCCTGCTCGGCCTGGCGCACCCGGTTCAGCTCGTGGGCATGGACGCGTCGCTGAGCCAGCTCGTCGAGATCGCGGGCCTGGCCGCCTATCAGGCGATCATGCGGCAGTGAGGGCGGCGGCCCGCGCGCCCAGTCCTGTCGTCGGTGACTTGCCGGCTTTGTCGCGGCAGGCCATTTTCGCCCGATGCGCGATTTCTCCGACCTGACCGAACGCGAGGTCCTCGCTCTTGCCATCAGCAACGAGGAGGAGGACAGCCGCATCTATGCCGACTACGCCGAGGCGCTGCGGGCCGAGTATTCGGGCAGCGCCAATCTTTTCGCCGACATGGCGCGCGAGGAGAACGACCACCGGCGACGCCTGATCGAGCTCTACCAGCAGAAGTTCGGCGAGCACATCCCGCTAATCCGCCGGCAGGATGTGCGCGGGTTCATCCAGCGCAGCCCGGTATGGCAGATGAAGGAGCTGCGGCTGGAAGCGGTGCGGCGGCAGGCGCAGCTGATGGAGGCGGAGACGCTTCGCTTCTACCGCCAGGCGGCCGAGCGCAGCACCGATGCCTCGATCCGCAAGTTGCTCGGCGACCTCGCGGAGGCGGAACTCGTCCACGAGCACGTCGCCGATGAGCTGATGGAGAAGAACGTCCCCGAAGCGGTCCGGGCCGAGGAGGACGAGGCGGCTCGGCGGCTGTTCCTGCTGCGCGTCGTCCAGCCCGGCCTCGCCGGCCTGATGGACGGTTCGGTCTCGACCCTGGCGCCCCTGTTCGCCGCGGCCTTCGCCACCGGGCGGTCCCTGGATGCGCTGCTGGTCGGGCTTGCCGCGTCGCTCGGCGCCGGTATCTCGATGGGCTTCGCCGAAGCGCTTTCCGACAATGGCAGCCTCACCGGGCGGGGCGCGCCGCTCCTGCGCGGGCTGATCACCGGGCTGATGACGACACTCGGCGGGCTCGGCCATTCACTGCCCTACCTCATCCCCAATTTCTGGACGGCGACGACGGTCGCAATCGTGGTGGTGGTGGCGGAATTGGCGGCGATAAGCTGGATTCGCTGGCGCTACATGGATACACCTCCCGTCACGGCCGCCTTCCAGGTGATGTTCGGCGGCGCGCTGGTCTTCGCCACCGGCATCCTCATCGGCAACAGTTGAAGGGCAGCGCATGGATCGGGTTCCGGCCGCACCACACGAGACGACCGCCATCGCGCCGGAGCCGCGCTATGATCGGTTGACCATCGCCTTGCACTGGCTGACCGTGGCGCTCGTCGTCACGCTCTGGGTGTTGGCGCAGGTCTGGGATCTGGCGCCGAAGGGCTCGGCGGCGCGGCACGCGATGCAGGCGCTGC
The DNA here is from genome assembly GCA_027449745.1 of Acetobacteraceae bacterium. Classification (GTDB taxonomy): domain Bacteria; phylum Pseudomonadota; class Alphaproteobacteria; order Acetobacterales; family Acetobacteraceae; genus JAJZVV01. The sequence goes on from DAIDKZ010000178.1 coordinate 45,186, forward strand.
ATGTCTCGTTCGGGCTCGTGCTCATCGCCACCCTGGCGCTGCGCGTGCTGTGGCGGGCCGGACCGGGCCGACGCTTGCCGCCGGCCGATGCCGGGGTGCTGCAGATGGCGGCGAAGGCGGTGCATTGGGGGCTCTACGCGCTCTTGGGCGCGCAGGCCGGGCTTGGCGTTTTCGGCCGCTGGTTCAGCAAGGATCCGCTCGCCTTTTTCTGGCTGTTCGCGATCCCCTCGCCCTTCGCCCGCGACAAGGCGCTGGAGGATGGGCTGATCTCGATCCACGACACGATCGCCACGATCATCCTGATCATCGCCGGGCTGCACGCCGCGGCGGCGCTCTGGCACCATTACGTGCGCCGCGACGGCGTCCTGCGGCGCATGCTGCCGTGATCGGGCGGCCCCGCTACAGCCCCGCGTCTGCCGGCACGAGGATGCGGCCGCGATCCAGCCGGACCGGCACCGCTTCCAGCGACCGGCCGCGGCAGGGCCCGCTCAGGCACAGTCCGTCGGCGATGGCGAAGGTGGCGCCGTGGGTCGAACAGACGATGTGGCTGCCATCGGCGCTGAGGAAGCGGTCCGGCATCCAGTCGAGCGGCACCCCGAGATGGGGGCAGGCGTTGACATAGACGACGACGTCCCCGCCCCGGCGGACGGCGAACAGACCGACGAAGCCGCCCGGCGCCGGCGCGAACCCGCGCGAGGCGCCATCGGGGATTTCCTCGATCCCGCAGAGCTCGCGCAGCGGCGCGTCCGGCTCAGGCAGGCCCCTGCTCACGCCCGGGCCGAGTAGCCGCCGTCGACCGGAAGCGCCGTTCCGGTCACGAAGCCGGAGGCGGCGCTGGCCAGGAACACCGCTGCCCCGGCGAGATCGTCCGGCTCGCCCCAGCGCCCCGCCGGCGTGCGTGCTACCACCTGGTCGGACAGCCCGGGCACCTGGGCGCGCGCGGTCGCGGTCAGCGCGGTGTCGATCCAACCGGGCAGGATGGCATTGACCTGGATATTGTCCGCCGCCCAGGCGGTGGCCAGCGCCTTGGTCATTTGCACCAACCCGCCCTTGGACGCCGCGTAGGGCACCGCGTACGGCGCGCCGAACAGCGACATCATCGAGCCGATATTGATGATCTTGCCGCCCCCGCTCTGCTTCATCGCCGGGTGGCAGGCCTGGGCGCAGAAGAAGGCGCTGGTCAGGTTGGTATCCAGCACCGACCGCCATTCCGCCTCGGCATAGTCCTCGGGCGCCTTGCGGATGGCGATGCCGGCATTGTTCACCAGGATGTCGAGCCGGCCGAACCGTTCCACCGTCTCGGCGGCGACGCGGCGGCATGCTTCCAGGTTGGTAACATCGGCGGCGAGGAACAGATGCTCGCCGGCGCCGAGCGAGGCGACCGCCGCCGTGCCCTTGATGCTGTCGCGCGCCACCAGGACGACGCGCGCGCCGGCTTCGGCTAGGCCGCGGGCAATGCCGAGGCCGATGCCGCCATTGCCGCCGGTGACGATGCCAACGCGGCCGGAAAGATCGAACAGCCTCACGAGCCCCTCCCTATGTCTGCTGGCCTTGTCCTCAAGCCGCCCATCCTCCGGTCTCGCGTGCGGTCCGGCAAGACCTCGTTATACTCGCGGCTCGGGCAGGAGGGCGGTATGATGCAATCGACGGAGACTGGCTTGCGGCACGCGGCGGATGCAAGGCGCGTTCTCGCCCTGGCGGGGATCGCCGACGCCGCGCTCGAGCGCGCGCTGGTCACCGTGCCGCGGGCGGCGTTCGGCATCGAGATGGCGGAGCCGGACGCTGCCGACGGCGATGCCGCCGCTGCGACGCGGGCCACCATGGTGCATGCGCTGGGAGCCCAGCCCGGCGAGCACATCGTCCATATCGGCGCCGGCTCCGGCTATGTCACCGCGATTCTGGCCGAGCTGGTGGGCGTCACGGGGCGCGTCACCGCGATCGAGATCGACCCCGCCCGCGCCGACGCGGCGCGGGCGCGGCTCGTGCCGTGGGCCAATGTCACCGTCCTCTGCACCGACGGCGCGGACTGGCCGCAGGAGCCGGTCGAACGGGTGTTCGTCAGCGTCGCGGTCACGCATCCGGCGACGGTGTGGCTCAGCTTTCTCGTCGTCGGCGGACGGCTCGTCTTTCCCTTCGGTCCGCCGCCGGATGGGCCGGCGGCGGCCTCCGTCAGCCCCCGCGCCGTAGCGGTGCTGGCGGTGGAGCGCCGGTTGCGCGGCTATGCCGCCCATTGCATCGCGAGCACGCCCTCCACGCGCGCTGCCGGCCGGCTTGCCGCCGCGGGCGGCGCTGCCAACCCGCTCCGCCGCGCTTTCGGCCGCGGCGGACTCGCCCATATCCGCAGCCTCCGCCTGGACGCGACGCCCGAAACGCCCCGGCTTTGGCTGTTCTCGCCGGAGTGGAGCCTGTCCTACGATCCGCCACCGGCTGCCTGAGGCGAACGCCGCCTGGGGTCCTTGGACCCAATCCGGGTTTGCAAGCGGGCGCGGCTGCGGCAGTAATGGGCCATGCGCAGACTCTGCCTGCTCGGCCTGGGTGCGTTTCTGGTCCCGCTCTGCCTGCCCGGTCCCGGGCTGGGCGCGGAGGCGGCTGCCGGGATGGCGCCGCAGCTGGACCTGACCTACGCGATCTATGCCGCCGGCTTGCACACGGCCGATCTCACGGCGCGCCTCACGCTCGCACCGGACCAGTACCGCGTGCGAATGCATTTCGCGACCACCGGGCTCTACGCGATTTTCGAGGGCGGCCATACCGATACCGAAGTCGAGGGGCGTTTCGCCAAGGGCCAGGTGCAGCCGCTGCGCTTCGAGAGCGTCGGGCACTGGAGCAGCACGCTTCGCGAAACCGTGCTCGACTACACGGAGGGCGCGGCGCATCTGCATCCACACGTGCGCGTGCTCGCGCCGCCGGAGACCGATCTGCGCCTGCCGGTGCCGGAGTCCCTGCGGGTCGATCGGGTCGACTCGGTCAGCGCCATCCTTCTTCTGCTGCATCGCGTCAACGAGGGCGAGGGCTGCACCGGCGATGTCGGCACCTTCGACGGTCACATCGCCGCGGTGATCAGCGCCCATGATGCCGGCCGCGATCAGGTGCCCGTTTCCGGCCGCTCGCCCTATGCCGGCGCCGCGCTGCGCTGCGATTTCGAGGGCCATGCAGTGGGCGGGTTCCTACGCGCCGACGATGCCGAGGAGGCGAACCGGCATCGCCACGGCACCGCTTGGCTCGCGGTCCCGTTCCCCGGCGCGCCGATCCTGCCGATCCGGCTCAGCTTCGAGACCGCCTGGATCGGCAGCGCGTCGATGTATCTGACTACCGTCACGCGGCTTGGCGCGGACCGACCGCCGCCCGCGGACGATGCGACCCGCGAGGCGCGGGCGCTATCCGGGGGCGCGGCGCGGGAGCCTACGCCGCCACCAGGCTCCGCACGATTGCCGGTAATGCGCTGAACCGGTCCGCGACCGCGTCGGCGCGGGTGCCGAGCGAAGCCGGCCCATAGCCCCAGGCGGCGAAGACGACCCGGACCCCGGCGCCGCGCGCGGCCGCGATGTCGTTGGCGTGATCGCCGACCATCACCGCTCGGGCCGGCTCGCCGCCGGCCGCGGCCAGCGTGGCGAGGAGATGGGTTGGATCCGGCTTGCGCACGGGGAAACTGTCGCCGCCGCCGATCGCCGCGAAACGTTCGCCTATTCCGAGCGCGGCGAGCAGGGAGCGCGCCGCCACCTCAGGCTTGTTGGTGCAGACCGCCAGCCGCCAGCCGCTCTCCGCCAGCGCGGCGAGGCTCGGCACGACGTCCGGGAACAGCCGGGAGGCGACGGCGAGGTTCACCGCATAGTCGGCGCCGACGGTGGCGAGCGCGGCCGGATCGAACCGCTGTCCGCGCGCAGCGAGCGCGCGCTCGACCAGCGCCTGCAGCCCGTCACCTACCATCGATGTCACCGCGCCGAGCGCGAGCGGCGCGAGCGAGCGCACGGCGAGCATGCGGTTCACCGCAGCGGCGAGGTCGGGGACGGAATCGACCAGGGTCCCGTCGAGGTCGAGCAGCAGCGTGGGGTTCATTTTCTCTTCCGATCTGGCCCATAGTATGAGGGTATGCCTATGCGCTCACCGACGCGAGAGTCCGCCGTGCCCCAGCGCCATCCCGCCACCGCCGTGATCCTCGCCGCCGGGCTCGGCACGCGGATGAAATCTGCCCTGCCCAAGGCGTTGCACCGGATCGGCGGGCGGCCGATGCTCGCGCATCTGATCGCCAGTTGCGCCGCCGTGTTCGAGCGCATCGTGGTGGTCGCGGGGCCGGACATGCCGGGCCTCGCCGCCGCCGCCGCGCCCTGGCCGGTGGTGGTGCAGCCGGAGCGGCTCGGCACCGCGCACGCCGCGCGCATGGCCGAAGCCCTGTTCGGCGAGGGCGAGGTCGCCGTGCTCTACGCCGACAACCCGCTGATCCGCGCCGCGACCCTGCGCCGTCTGCTCGACCGCCGTCGCGCCGGCGATGCCGGCCTGGCCTTGCTCGCCATGCGTCCGCCCGAGGCCGGCCGCTATGGCAGGGTTCTGGAGCGGGATGGGTTCGTCGAGCGCATCGTCGAGTTCGACGACGCCACCGCGGCGGAGCGGTCCGTCGGCCTGTGCAATGCCGGCGTGCTCTGCGCCGAGGCGGCGGCGATGCGGCGCTGGCTCGGGCAGGTGCGGGCGGAGAATGCCAAGGGCGAGTTCTATCTCACCGATATCGTCGGGCTCGCGGTGGCCGAGGGCGCGCGGGTCGCCGCGGTCGAGGCGGATTTCACCGAGCTGCGCGGGGTGAATTCGCGCGCCGAACTGGCGCAGGCCGAGGCGGTGCTGCAATCCTGGCTGCGCGAGGCGGCGCTCGAGGCGGGGGTCGGGATGACTGCGCCGGAGACGGTGTTCCTCGCCGCCGACACGCGGCTCGCCGCGGATGTGCAGATCGGGCCCTATGTCGTGTTCGGCCCCGGCGTGACGGTGGAGGCGGGAGCCGAGATCCGCGCCTTCTCGCATCTCGAATCCTGCCATGTCGGCCGGCGCGCCATCGTCGGCCCCTACGCCCGCATCCGCCCCGGCAGCGTTCTGGAGGAAGGCGCGCATGTCGGGAATTTCGTCGAGCTGAAGGCGGCGCATCTCGGCGCCGGGGCCAAGGCCAACCATCTCACCTATCTGGGCGATGCCGAGATCGGCGCCAGGGCGAATATCGGCGCCGGCACCATCACCTGCAACTACGACGGCCAGGCCAAGCACCGCACGGTGATCGGGGCGGACAGCTTCATCGGGTCGGACACCGCCCTCGTCGCCCCGGTGGCGATCGGCGCGCGGGCGGTGACCGCTGCGGGCAGCGTGATCGTGGCCGACGTGCCGGACGATGCGCTGGCCATCGCGCGCGGGCGGCAGGTGAACAAGCCGCAGCGTGCGGCGCTGCTGCGGGCGGCGCGGAAGAAGGAGAGCGTGTAGCATGTGCGGCATTGTCGGCGTCATCGGCGCGCGCGCGGCGGTTCCGCTTCTGCTGGAGGGGCTGCGGCGGTTGGAATATCGCGGCTATGACAGCGCCGGTGTGGCGACCCTGGTGAACGGGCATATCGAGCGGCGCCGGGCCGAGGGCAAGCTGGGGAATCTCGCTGCGGCCCTGGACCGCGCGCCCGTCGACGGCACCACCGGCATCGGCCACACGCGCTGGGCGACCCACGGCGCGCCGACCGAGACCAATGCCCATCCGCACGGCACCGCCCGCGTCGCCGTCGTGCATAACGGGATCATCGAGAACCACGCCGACCTTCGGGCCGAGCTGGAGGCGGCGGGCCAGATGTTCGAGACGGAGACCGATACCGAGGCCGTCGCCCAGCTTCTCGATTTCTATCTCAAGCAGGGCATGGCGCCGGAAGAGGCCGCCGCCGCGGCGTTCGGCCGGCTGGAGGGTGCGTATGCGCTGGCGCTGGTGTTCGCCGGCCACCCGGAGCTGATCATCGGCGCCCGCCATGGTGCGCCGCTGGCCGTGGGGTTCGGTGCCGAGGAGATGTATCTTGGCTCGGACGCGCTGGCGCTCGCGCCGCTGACCCAGCGCATCGCCTATCTCGAGGATGGCGATTGGGCAGTGCTGAGCCGCACCGGCGCGCGCTTCTTCGATGCCGGCGGTGCCGAGGTGCAGCGCGCGATCAAGCTCACCGCCTATTCCGGCGCGGCGATCGGCAAGGGCAACTATCGCCATTTCATGGAGAAGGAGCTGCACGAGCACCCGGCGGTGATCGGCGACTCGCTGCACCGGATGGTGAGCCCAGCCACCCGGGCGGTCGCCCTGCCGGAGCTGCCGTTCGATTTCGCCGCGGTGCCGCGGGTGGCGATGAGCGCGTGCGGCTCGGCCTTCTATGCCGGGCTCGTCGGACGCTACTGGTTCGAGAGCGTCGCGCGCCTGCCGGTGGACGCGGACGTCGCGAGCGAGTTCCGCTATCGCGCCCCGCCGCTGCCCGAGGGCGGGCTCGGCCTGCTCGTCAGCCAGTCCGGCGAGACCGCGGACACGCTGGCCGCGCTGCGGTTCATGCGCGAGGCCGGCCAGAAGGTGCTCTCCATCGTCAATGTCGCCGAAAGCAGCATGGCGCGGGAATCCGACGCGATTCTGCAGACGGTGGCGGGGCCGGAGATCGGTGTGGCCAGCACCAAGGCCTTCACCGCCCAGCTCGCCGTGCTCGCCTGTCTCGCGCTCGCCGCCGGGCGTGCCCGGGGCACGCTCTCGGCCGCGCAGGAGGCGGCGCTGACGGACGCATTGCTCGAAGTGCCCGGCCGCGCGGCGGAGGTGCTGGACGGGCAGGGCGCGATCATCCATCTCGCCGAGCGGATCGCGGAGGCGCGCGACGTGCTCTATCTCGGCCGCGGCGCCTGCTTTCCGATCGCCCTCGAAGGCGCGCTGAAACTCAAGGAGATCAGCTATATCCACGCCGAGGGCTACGCCGCCGGCGAGATGAAGCACGGGCCGATCGCGCTCATCGACCGCGCCGTGCCGGTGATCGCAATCGCCCCCTCCGGCCCGCTGTTCGAGAAGACCGTCTCCAACCTCCAGGAGGCGGCGGCGCGCGGCGGGCAGGTGATCGCGTTCAGCGACGCCGAGGGCGCCGCCAAGCTCAAGGGCATCGCCAGCGAGACGGTGGTGCTGCCCTCGGTCGATCCGTTCGTCGCCCCGATGCTCTACGCCATTCCGGTGCAGCTGCTGGCATACCACGTCGCCGTGCTCAAGGGCACGGACGTCGATCAGCCGCGCAATTTGGCGAAGTCGGTGACGGTGGAATAGGCGGCGCGGCCGGCTACCGCGCTCCCGGCTCGCGCCGCTTCGGCGGGTACGCGCGCAGCACCTCCTCGTTGATGTCCGCGCCCCAGCCGATCCCCGTCGGCACCAGCAGAGCTCCGGCGTCGACGCGCATCGGCTCGGTGAGCAGGGCCGATTTCCAGGGCACGTCCTCGATGTCGATTTCCATCACCCGCAGATTGGGCACCGCGGCGCAGAACGCCGCGCTCATCAGGGTGCCGAGATCGCCGTTGAAGTTGTGTGGTGCGACATTGACCTCGTAGGTGTCGGCGAGAGCGGCGATCTTCATCGATTCGAGGATGCCGTTCCAGGTGACGTCGATGATCGCGACATCCACCGCCTGCTGTTCGAGGAAGGGGCGGAACTGGCGGCGGTGGAAGAGGGATTCGCACGAGGCGATGGGCATCGGCGCGGCGCGGCGGATGGTGGCGAGTGCGGCCGGGTCGAGGCTGTCGATCTCCAGCCAAGCAAGGTCGACACCGGCGAGCGCGCGGGCAAGGCGGATATAGCCCTCGGTCTTGTAGTTGAAATTGAGGTCGAGATGCAGGTTCATCCGTGGCCCGCCGCCCTCGCGGAAAGCCTGCATCTGATCGACCACGGCGGCGATGAGGTCCGGGTCCGCGTTCAGCTCCGGATGGCCGGGAGAGGAGTTGAAGCCCGGCATGTGTATGGCCGGCGGTTCGGCATCGAGCCGGAACGGATTGGTCTTCAGGCCCTTGAACCCGGCGGCGGCGACCTCCCTTGCGTGGCGGACGATATCGGCGCGGGTGCGGATCGGTGTCCCGCCGGTCCATTCCTGGACCCGGTCCGGCCAGCGGACGCGGGCATAGCCGCAATGGGACCAGTAGAGCGGGATGCGACTGCGGACCGGGCCGCCGAGCAGGTCGTGGACGGCGATGCCGAGCGATTTCGCCTTGATATCGACCAGCGCGTTCTCGATCGCCGCGATCGCCTGCTGCGCGATGCCGCCCGGAACCTGGCGGATGACGCCATGGAGCCACGCGGTGATCGCTTCCACGGGGCGCGGATCCCGCCCGATGAGGAGATCGCCGAGGCCATGGATCGTCCCGGTCAGGCCGGCGGTGCCGAAACGCTCCTGGTATTCGGACCAGCCGACGAGGCCGGAATCGGTCGTGATCTTGAGGAAGGAGAAGTGGCGCCAGCCGGCGTCACAATGCAGATCCTCGATACGGACGATGCGCATGGCGGTCTCCTCCGATGTCCCGCCAGTCTACGCGTTCCCCACCGCCACGCCAGGCCCGGCCGATGCGGTCAGAACGAGCGTGGCAGCCCGAGCACGTGCTCCGCGACGTAGGAGAGGATGAGGTTGGTCGAGATTGGCGCAACCTGATAGAGTCGGGTCTCGCGGAACTTGCGCTCCACGTCGTATTCGTGGGCGAAGCCGAATCCGCCATGGAATTGCAGGCAGGCATTGGCTGCCTCCCACGCCGCCTTGGCGGCGAGGTATTTCGCCATGTTCGCTTGCGCCCCTGCTGGCTCGTGCGCGTCGAAGCGGCGGCAGGCCTCGAAGCGCATCAGATTTGCCGCTTCGATCTCGATATAGGCCTCCGCGATGGGAAACTGCACGCCCTGGTTCTGCCCGATCGGGCGGTCGAACACGATGCGTTCCTTCACGTAGGGCACGACCTTGTCGATGAACCAGTAGCCGTCGCCGATGCATTCGGCGGCGATGAGCACGCGTTCGGCGTTGAGGCCATCCAGAATATAGCGGAAGCCTCGACCTTCCTCGCCGATCAGGTTCTCGGCGGGGATCTCCAGGTTGTCGAAAAACAGCTCGTTGGTCTCGTGGTTCACCATGTTCGGGATCGGCCGCACCGTGAGCCCGTTGCCGACCGCCTCGCGCAGATCGACGATGAAGATCGAAAGTCCCTCCGATTTGCGTCGGACCTCGGCGAGCGGGGTGGTGCGCGCCAGCAGGATCATCAGGTCCGAATGCTGGACGCGCGAGATCCACACTTTCTGGCCGTTGACGACGTAGCGGTCACCTTTCCTGACGGCGACGGTCTTGATTCGGGTCGTGTCGGTGCCCGTGCTGGGCTCGGTGACGCCCATGGACTGCAGGCGGAGCTCTCCGGCGGCGATCGCCGGCAGGTAGCGGCGCTTCTGCGCTTCCGAGCCGTGGCGCAGTAGTGTGCCCATATTGTACATCTGGCCGTGGCAGGCACCGGAGTTGCCGCCGGAGCGGTTGATCTCCTCCATGATCACCGACGCCTCGGCCAAGCCCAGACCCGATCCGCCGTAGGTTTCCGGGATCAGGGCGGCGAGCCAGCCGGCCTTGGTCAGCGCATCGACGAAGGCTGCGGGATAGGCGTGCTCGCGGTCGATGCGGCGATGGTATTCCGCCGGAAAGGTCGCGCACAGGGCGCGGACTGCGCCGCGGAGTTCCTCGTGGGGGTCGGTCGCCGTGAGCATGGTCGTTCTCCCTTGTCGTCCGGTGGCGTCCACGACGGTCTGCTACTCGCCCAGCCGCAGCCACGGATGCCGCGCCATCATATCCTTGATGACGGTGCCGGCGCGCGGGTTGGTCTGCACGCGCAGCATCGACTTGCCGTGGACTCGGTAGCGGCAGAGGATCTCCGGCACAAACAGGCCGGCGATGCCATGTTCGACGAACTTGCACCAGAGGTCGTAGTCCTCCCAGCCGAATTTCATGATCGTATAGCCGCCCGCCCGCGCCCAGGCGGCCTTGGTGATCAGCGCCATCGCGTCCACGTAGTTGTGTCGCTGGAAGCGGTCCGGGTCCCACACATCGGCATCGCCGAGGCGCTGTTCGTCCTCGAACAGTTCGAGCTGGGAATAGGCGACGCCATAATCACCGCTGCGGATGGCTTCGAGCAGCCGGGCGATGGCGCGCGGGTAGATGGCGTTGTCGGCGTCGAGGACGAAGACGTGTTCCCCCTGCGCGGCAGTGAAAGCGGTGTTGCGCGCCATCGACAGGCCCTGATTGACGGTATGGCGCAGCAGCGCGACCCGCTCGAAGCGGGCGTGATGCGCGGCCAGCCACGCCTTGGCAACCGATGCGGAATCGTCCGTCGAGCAATCATCCACGATGATCAATTCGAGGCGCCGATGCGTCTGCGCCACCACCGAGCGCAGGCATTCCCCGAGATAGTGGCCATAGTTGAACAGGGTCACGACGACGCTGACGAGTACGCCCTCGGCGTCCGCCCCCGGTGACTGCTCGCGCGCGAACAGCGTCGCGGCCGGCGCCCCCGCACCGCCCGCGGCCATGCCCGAGGTCTCAGCGGTCATGGCTGGTGAGGAACCCGGCTAGCCGCGCACCCATCGCCGCGCGCGAGGCCTCGTTCGCCAGCACGGCCCTCGCGTTGTCCAGGATGCGCCGGGCCATCGTCTGCCCGGCCGGCGCGTGCAGGAGCCAGTCCAGCAGGGCGGGGATCTCGGCGATCGGGGCTTCGAGATAGTGCGTGCCCGGTCGAAACAGGGGATGCGGCAGGCAGGTCTCGCTGACCACCAGCGCGCCGTTCCACATGCCCTGCACGACGATGCGGTGCCACTCGAAATAGGCCGCTTCGTCCTGGTGGAGGTTGAGCACGATCTTGGTGCGTCCGCAGACATATCGGTTGAGCGCCGGACGCGGATCGGTTTCGCCGGCGGTGACCAGCGGCGTGCCGTGGCCGCGGACGTTGTGGATGAAGCATGTGTGGGTGGCGAGGAAGCCGGCGTTGGCGGCGAGGAACGCCTCCCGCCGGTGGCTTTCCGCGCCGATATAGGCGATGTCGATCGGGCGCGCCGACCAGGGGGCCGCGGCCGGGTCGAACCCATGCGCGGCCGGCGGCAGGGCGCGGACCAGCGGGTGGCGAGCGAGCGACGCTTCGGCCTCGGCCGGCCGGTCCGCCGCATGGCCCGGGAAGTAGAACAGGGCGGGCACGCCTGTGGCGCGGAACACGTCCCAGGCCTGCTGGTTGCTCTCGATCACACCGCGGCTGGCGAGGACATAGGGCAGCCCGGCGCGAAACCATCGCGTGCCGGGCTGTTCGGTCGCATAGAGGATTGTGGAGGCGACGATGTCGTCGCGCGCCCAGCCGCGGCCCTCGCCGAGCAGGAAAAATTCGTGCGGTGCGACGATGATGCAGTCCCGCTTGCGCGCCGCTGGGTGGCCGCGCTCGTCGCCGCGCACGACACGCGCGCCGGCACCGGCGAGATCGGCGGCGAGCAGATCGGCGATCTCGCGCATGAAGAAATTGCCGAGCGAACTGACATGGATGCCGATCTCGCGGCCGCGGAGCTCGGCCTGGTCGGAATGGTCGGCCATGGCGCCGACATCGCCGAGCGCCTCGACGCGCCGGCGGATCGTCTCCGGGTGCGCGAAAGGGCGCCGCTCCCACACGCCGTCGCGAACGAAATGCTCGAGCGGGTCGACGCCGCTGGCCGCGAGGTCGGGATGCAGGGCGCGGTAGTCGGCGGCCGAGAACAGCGGGAAGGCCCGAAGCCGCTGGGAGAGAGCGGCTCTTGCCGCGAGCCCCGGTCCCGTCCTGTCGAAAAAAAGCGCCGACTCAGGGAGCGCAGGCGTCGGCCGCGGCGTGCGGAGCAGGCGCTTGCGCAGCCACTGCCGCTGGGCTGGCGGGATCGGCAGGCGCCGATAGACGGTTCGCAGCAGACTCAAGCATCCACTCCATGCCG
>DAIDKZ010000179.1 GCA_027449745.1 Acetobacteraceae bacterium
CCCCAACGGCACCGGGCTCTGCGACGCAGGCTCCAGCGGCACTCGCCTCGGCGCCACCGGCCGCGGCGGGAGCCGCAGCGGCGAGCGCGGCGCCCATGGCGCGGGCGAAGCCGACTGCGGACAGCAGCCGCGACCACGACGCAAGCAAGGACCGCGCCCACCGCTTCGGCGTCCAGCTCGCCGCGCTGCGCAGCGAGGACGAGGCGCGCCAGGAATGGGAGCGGTTGGCGCACAAGATGCCCGATCTGCTCGCCGGAAAGCGTCCGGCCATCGCCCGCACCGAGCGGGAGGGGCAGACCTATTGGCGCCTGCGCACCGGCGCCTTCGCCGACGCGGCGGAGGCGAGCGCCTTCTGCCAGCGCGTTCGCGCCAAGGGGGCGGGCTGCACCCCGGCGGCGTTCTGAGGGACCAAGGGGACGGAGACCAGGGGGCCGGCACTTGAAGGCCGCCATCGTCGGCATCGCCGGCGCGACCCTGGCGGCTGCGGAGACCGCGCTGCTGCGCCCGGCGGCGCCGGCCGGGGTGATCCTGTTCGCGCGCAACATCCTCGACCGCGATCAGCTCGCCGCCCTGATCGGGGAGCTGCGCGCCTGTCTGCCCGCCGACGCGGTGCTGATGGTGGACCAGGAGGGTGGTCGGGTCGCCCGGCTCCGCCCGCCCGACTGGCGCGCCCACCCCGCCGCCGCGGTGATCGGGCGGCTGCACGCGGCGGACGAGGCCGCCGGCCTGCGGGCGGCGTGGCTCACCGGGGCGTTGATCGGGCTCGATTGCGCCGCCGCCGGGTTCGACGTCGTCACCGCCCCGGTGCTCGATCTCGGCCTGCCGGGCGCGCACGCGGTGATCGGAGACCGCGCCTTCGGCCCGGATCCCGTCGCCGTCGGCGCGCTCGGCGCGGCGATGGCCAGGGGGCTGCTCGAAGCCGGGGTGCAGCCGGTGGCCAAGCACAGCCCCGGTCACGGCAGCGCGCACGCCGACAGCCATCTGGAGCTGCCGATCGTCACCGGCGACATCACCCAGGGCCTTGCACCTTTCCGCGACAACGCGCACCTGCCCTGGGCGATGACCGCGCATATCCTCTACCCCGAGCTCGATACCGCACTCCCGGCGACGCTCTCGCCACGGATCATCGGCGAGATCATCCGCGGCCGGATCGGGTTCGACGGTGTCCTGGTCTCGGATGATCTGGCGATGAAGGCGCTCGCCGGCCCGCCCGGCGCGCTGGCGGCGGCGGCGCTGGCAGCCGGCTGCGATCTCGTCCTGCACTGCACCGGCGTGCTGGCGGAGACCGCCGCGCTGCTCGACGCCTGCCCGACGCTGGGCTCGGAGGCGGCGGCGCGCATGGCGCGCGGCCGGCACGCCGCCGCGACCGCGCGCCGCCCGCTCGATGCGATGGCCCTGGCGGCGGAGCGGGAGCGTTTGCTGGCGTGACCGGTCTGATCCTCGAACTGGCGCTGGCGGTGGTGCCGGCGGTGCTGGCCATCACGCTGCACGAGGCCGCGCACGGCTATGCCGCGCTGGCCATGGGCGACGATACGGCGCTGCGGGAGGGCAGGCTGTCGCTGAACCCGCTGCGCCATGTCGACCGCGTCGGCACGGTGTTGCTGCCGGGGACGCTGCTGCTGGTCCAACTGCTGACGCTGGGCCGGGTCGCGTTCCTGTTCGGGTGGGCCAAGCCGGTGCCGGTGGCGGCGTGGAAGTTCCGCAATCCGCGGCGCGGCATGATGGTGGTGGCGGCGGCCGGTCCGGCGATGAACGTCTTCCTCGCCTGGCTGGGCGCGCTGTCGCTGCATGTCGGCGCGCTGGCCCCGCCGGGGCTGCGGGGCGTGCTCAGCGTGCTCGCGTTCAATTTCATCCTCGCCAATCTGGCGCTCGGCCTGTTCAACCTGCTGCCGATCCCGCCGCTGGATGGCGGGCGCATCATGGTCGGGCTGTTGCCGCGCCGGCTGGCGGCGCGCTGGGCCCGGCTCGAACGGGTCGGAATTCTGCTGGTTGTGATGCTGGTGTTCGTGCTGCCGCTGCTGCTGCGGGAATTCGGCGTCCGCGGCGACCCGGTGGGCGCCGTGCTGGAGTTCGCCCTGCTGCGCGCCATCCACCTCCTCCTGGTCCTGGCCGGAGCGCCCGTCCATGCCTGAGCCGGCGGCGCCGGATGCGGCGGCCGAACCCCGGCTGCTGCTGCGCCTCGACGGGTTCGACGGGCCGCTCGACCTGCTCCTGGAACTGGCGCGCGGCCAGAAGCTGGATCTCGCGCGCATTTCCATCCTCGCCCTGGTCGAGCAATATCTCGCCGTGATCGAGGGGGCGCGGCGCGTCCGGATCGAGCTCGCGGCGGAATGGCTGGTGATGGCGGCCTGGCTCGCCTGGCTCAAATCGCGTCTGTTGCTCCCCGATGACGACGCGGCGGCGGAGGAGGGGGAGCAGGCGGCGGAGGTGCTGGCGGAGCGGCTGGCGGCGCTGCAGCAGATGCGCGCCGCCGCCGCCTGGCTCGGAGCGCGGCCGGAGCTCGGCCAGGACGTGTTCGCTCGCGGCGAGCCGGAGAATTTCGTCGCCATCGACCGCTCGCGCCTGGCACTCGACGTGCCGGGACTGCTGCGGGCCTATCTCGCCGCGCTGCGCCGCGCCGCCGGCCGGCGCGGCTACACGCCGGCGCCAGTGACATATTGGAGCCTGAAGGACGCGCTGGCGCGCCTCGGCGCGATGCTGGGCGATCTGCCGGACTGGCAGACGCTCGAACGATTCCTGCCGCCGGCGCCACTCTCGCCACTGGAGCACCGCGCCGCGGTGGCGAGCACGCTGCTGGCCGGGCTGGAGCTGGCCCGCACCGGCGCGGCGCGGCTGCGTCAGGAAGCGCCGTTCGGGCCGATCCTGGTGCGCAAGGCGCGGGGGTTGGAACAGAGCGAATGAGTGCCTCGGAGATCCCGGAGGCGGCGCTGCGGCTGGCGGAGGCGCTGGTTTTCGCCGCCGCCGGACCGGTAAGCCCCCGCGCGCTGGCCCAGCTCCTGCCCGAGACGCTGGAGGCCGAGGCCGTCCTCGCCGCGCTCGCCGCGCGCTATGCCGGGCGCGGGGTCGAGCTGGTGACGGTCGCCGGCGGCGTGCATTTCCGCACCGCCGCGGACCTCGCGCCGCAGCTGCGCAAGGTGGTGCAGATCCCGCGCCGGCTACCGCGCGCGGCGATGGAAACGCTGGCCATCATCGCCTATCATCAGCCCGTGACACGGGCCGAGATCGAGGAGATCCGCGGCGCCACGCTGTCGCAGCAGACGCTGGACGCGCTGCTCGAGGCCGGGCTGATCGTGCCGAAAGGCCGCAAGGAAGCCCCGGGCCGTCCGACCTTGTGGGCGAGCACCGAAACCTTCCTGACGCGGTTCGGCCTGCGCGACCTGCGCGATCTGCCGCGGCGGGAGGATCTCCTCGTCGAACCGCCGGCACCGGTTCCGCCGCCCACCGGGGCGCCATCCGCCGGCGAAGCGGACGAAGCGCCGGACGGAACCTAGAACCGGACCGGACGCGGGTCGCACGCCGGGCGCGGTTTGCCGCGTCGCGGTTTCCTGCTAGCAGAAGCGCGGGAGCGCACCGGAGCCATGTTCGATTTCGCTTGGTCGGAGATCATGCTGATTGGCGTCGTGGCGCTCATCGCCATCGGCCCCAAGGACATGCCGGCCGCGATCAAGTCGGTGAGCGAGGTGATCCGCAAGGCGCGACGCATGGCCGGCGAGTTCCAGAGCCATCTCGACGAAATGATGCGCGACGCGAACCTCCACGAGGTGCGCGACCAGCTCAACGAGATCCGCAATTTCGACCTGCGCGGCGAGGTCGAGCGCACGGTCGATCCGGACGGCTCGCTGCGCTCCACCTTCGCCTCCAATCCGCTGGAGCCGGCCGCACCCGCCTCGCTCTCGGTGGCGGCGAGGGAATCCTATACGATCGAGCGCCCGGCGGAGATCGTGGCCGAGGCGCCGGCCGCGCCAGCGGTGCCGGACTTCATACCGCCGGAAGTCGCCGCCGAGGCCGCGGCGCCGCCGCCGCCCTCCTTCATCCCCCCCGATCAGGCCCGTATTCCCCCGCGACCCGGCGCGGCGCGCGGCTGACCCCTCCGGAGTAGAGCGATCTTGGCCCCGCGCGACGTCGAAGACCCGATCCACGACAAGCCCATGCCGCTGCTCGAACATCTGATCGAGCTGCGGCGGCGGCTGTTATGGTCGCTGGGCGCGTTCCTGATCGCGTTCGCCGCCTGCTATCATTTCGCCGTGCCGATCTACTCGTTTCTCGCCGAGCCGCTGGCGAAGATTCTGCACGAGCATGGCGGGACCGACCGCAAGCTGATCTTCACCGCGCTCTACGAGGCCTTCTTCACCTACCTGAAGGTGGCCGCGTTCGGTGGCGCGTTCATCGCCTTTCCGGTCATCGCGGTCCAGCTCTGGCTGTTCATCGCGCCGGGGCTCTATCGCAGCGAGAAGCGCGCCTTCGCCCCGTTCCTGCTGGCCACACCGGTGCTGTTCGTGGCCGGCGCGGCGCTCGCCTATTACTTCATCTTCCCGGTCGCCTTCCGCTTCTTCGTCGGCTTCGAATCGCCGACCGGGGCGGGCGGGCTGCCGATCGAGCTGCAGGCCAAGGTCAGCGAGTATCTCAGCCTGGTGATGAAACTCATCCTCGCCTTCGGCATCGCCTTCCAATTGCCGGTGGCGCTGACGCTGATGGCCAAGGTCGGCATCGTCACCGCCAAGAGCCTGGCGAAGAAGCGGCGCTACGCCTACGTCATCATGTTCGTCATCGCCGCGGTGCTGACCCCGCCCGACGTGCTGACCCAGACCGGGCTCGCGGTGCCGCTGATCCTGCTCTACGAGATCTCGATCATCGCCGCGCGGATGGTCGAACCGAAACCGGTGGAGGAGTAGGGCGATGCACGACATGCGTGCGATCCGCGCCGAGCCGGAGGCGCTGGACGCGGCGTTGGCCCGGCGGGGCTTGCCGGGCGCGAGCGAGGTGCTGCTGCGCCTCGACGGCGAGCGGCGCGGCGTGCTGACGGCGCTGCAGGAGCGCCAGGCCCGGCGCAACGCGCTGGCGCGCGAGGTCGGGCAGGCCCGGCGCGCGGGGGCGGACAGTGCCGCGCTCGAAGCCGAATCGACCGCCTTGCGAACCGACATGGAGCAGCTGGAGGCCGAGGCCACCCGGCTCGACGCCGAGCTGCGCTACGCTCTGGAGCGGCTGCCCAACCGGCTCGACGCCGAGGTTCCCGACGGCGCCGACGAGGGTGCCAACCAGGTGCTGAAGCAGGTGGGCGTGCGGCCGGACTTCGCCTTCACGCCGCGCCAGCATTTCGAACTCGGCGAGGCGCTGGGGCAGATGGAGTTCGAGCGGGCGGCGAAGCTGGCCGGCAGCCGCTTCGTCGTGCTGCGCGGCGCGCTGGCGCGGCTGGAGCGGGCGCTGGGCCAGTTCATGCTGGATCTGCACACACGCGAGCATGGCTACGAGGAAGCCTCGGTGCCGTCGCTGGTCAACAGCGCCACCGCCTATGGCACCGGCCAGTTGCCGAAATTCGAATCCGACCTGTTCCAGACCACCGACGGGCGCTGGCTGATCCCGACCGCCGAGGTGCCGCTGACCAACCTCTTCTCGGGCGAAATTCTCGAGGAGCGAGCGCTGCCGATCCGCCTCACCGCGCTCACCGATTGCTTCCGCAGCGAGGCCGGCGCCTCGGGGCGGGATACGCGCGGCATGCTGCGCCAGCACCAGTTCCGCAAGGTCGAAATGGTCTCGATCACGACGCCTGAGCAGAGCGCGGCCGAGCACGAGCGCATGACGCAGTGCGCCGAGCGGGTGCTGGCCGAGCTCGGGCTGGCGTTCCGTCGGGTCGTGCTGTGCGCCGGCGATACCGGCTTCAGCGCGGCGCGGACCTATGATCTCGAAGTCTGGCTGCCGGGCCAGGGAGCATGGCGGGAGATCAGCTCCTGCTCGACCTGCGGTGATTTCCAGGCGCGGCGGATGAACGCCCGCTACCGCGCGGCCGAGGACAAGTCGGTGCGCTTCCTGCACACGCTGAACGGCTCCGGCGTCGCGGTCGGCCGCGCCCTGATCGCGGTGATGGAGAACCATCAGCGCGAGGACGGTTCAATCGCGGTGCCGGAGGTGCTGTGGCCCTATCTCGGCGGTGCCCGAACGGTCGCGGCGGCCTGATCGAGCCCTCGCGGTCGGGGCACGAAAAAATTCCTGGCCGCTGAAGAAAATATTCTTGACTCGGGGGCCCGGATGGGCCTATGGTCCTCTTGTCAACGGGCGAGCCATGCCCGGTGACGATCTCCTCCTCCGCGACGATGCCTGATGAACGGCCCGGTTGCCCTGCAACCGGGCCGTTTTGCATGCGCGCAGCCGGGAAGGGGAGGCGACCTTATCGTTTGAACCCGAACAGGAGTGACCCTGATGACCCAGAACGAGACCGTTTCCACCCATGCCCCCACCATCCAGGCCGACACGTCGGTGGCCGATACCGGCAAGGTCCGCGTCGGCGCGGGCTTCCGTCTCCTCCCGCCGGCCGCCCCCACCACCGGGACCGAGGATAATGGCAAGGTCCGCGTCGGCGCCGGCTTCCGCCTGCTGCCGCCGGCGGCCGCGCCGGCGGAGGTGAGCG
>DAIDKZ010000180.1 GCA_027449745.1 Acetobacteraceae bacterium
TGATGTGCGCCGAAATGCGCTCCCATTGCGCGTCGTTCAGCACCAGACGGTCCACGATACCCACGCTCGCCTCCCTCCAGAAGGCAACCGTGAATCACATCCAGGACCCAAAGGGAATCCCTAGAGTCCACAGGACCTAGAGCAACCTCCGATCAGCCCGAGCCGTTCCGGCTCGGGCTGATCGGAGGTTGCTCTCGAGTCATATGTTTCTAGAGCACGACCGTCCGACCAGATGATTCCATCAGGTCGGACCGTGCTCTAGCGGGCGCCGCCCCGGCGGCGTAGAACCGTGCGGCACGCGCGGAGGAGGGAACGATGATCGAAGCCTGGACCTGGCCGACACCGAACGGCCACAAGCTGCACATCATGCTCGAGGAAGTCGGGCTGCCCTATACGGTGATCCCGATCGACATCCGCGCCGGCGATCAGTTCCGCCCGGAATTCCTCGCCATCACCCCGAACCACCGCATTCCCGCCATCGTCGATCCCGACGGACCGGGCGGCAAGCGCTTCACGCTGTTCGAGTCGGGTGCGATCCTGATCTATCTCGCCGAGAAGACCGGCCAACTGCTGCCCGCCGATCCGGCCCAGCGCTACACGTGCCTGCAGTGGCTGATGTTCCAGATGGGCGGCGTGGGGCCGATGTTCGGCCAGTACAACCACTTTGCCGTCTACGCGCCGGAGAAACTGCCCTACGCCATCGAGCGCTACACCAACGAGGTGCGGCGCCTGCACCGGGTGCTGGAAAAGCGCCTGAGCGACAGCGCGTATCTCGCCGGCGGGGACTACTCCATCGCCGACATCGCGACCTTCCCCTGGATCCGCAATCCCGATCGCCGCGGCATCGATCTCGCCGAGTTCCCGGCGGTGAAGCGCTGGCACGACGCCATCGCAGCACGGTCGGCGGTGCAGCGCGGCGTCGCCGTCCTCGCCGACCGCGCAGCCCGTGGTCCGCTCACCGAGGAGGAGCGAGCCAACATGTTCGGCACGAAGCAGTTCGCGGCGCGCTGAGGGCCTCAGCCGCCAAACGCCTTAGAGCAACCTCCGATCTGACCGAGCCGTTCCGGCTCGGGCCGATCAGAGATAAGTTGCTCTAGAGTCATAGGTTTCTAGAGCACGACCGTCCGACCAGATGATTCCATCAGGTCGGACCGTGCTCTAGCGTCTGTCCGCCGCAGGCGGAATCGCCGGAGGCGGATAAACAGACGCGTAAACAAGAAGCTAGAGTCTGTCAGCGCTTCAATGAAGCGCTGACAGACTCTAAGCTTTGGGCGTGTAGCGCCAGACGCTCGCGGGCGGGAAATTCAGCGGCGTCCATTCCTCCCGCCGCCCGGCCAGTCCGTGGCGGCGGGCCGGCAGCGGCGAGGTGGCGCAGTAGCTGTAGTGCAAGAAGCCCCGTCCCGGCGCCACCGCCTCGATGGCGTCGATGAACCGGCGCTGCGCCGGCACCGGCAGCAGGACCAGGGGAATGCCGCAGATCACGGTGCCGATGCGGCCGTGCCATTGCGGCGGAATGAGGTCCGGCAGCGCGCGCGCGTCGCCCTCGATCACCTGCACCCCCGGCAGTGCCTGGCGCAGATGCGCCGCCATGTCCGGCACGATCTCGACGACGAAGAGCCGCTCCGGCGGCAGGCCGGCGGCGAGCAGGGCGCGCGAGATCACGCCGGTGCCGGCGCCGAGCTCCAGCACCGCCTCATCCGGCTCGCGCCTGGTCTGGCGGACGATGCGCGCACAGAGCGCGGCGGAGGACGGCACCACCGAGCCCATCTGCAGCGGATTGGCGATCCAGCGGCGGAAGAACAGCCACGGCCGCGCCGGGGCGGCCTCGCGCGTCGTCGGCCGAGGCCGCTCCGCCGCCGCAATGTGTGTGCTTAGAGCTTTCATATAATTGACATATTCCGCAGTTGCCACGCCCATTTGCGGCATAATCCAGATTCAGCCGGCTGGGAATAGTCGACGTGAGAAATCGCTACTTCACCCGCGCGACGCGCAGCGCATTGGTGGTGCCGGCAACCCCGAACGGAATGCCGGCGACAACGACGACCTCCTCTCCCGAGATCGCGAACCCCTCCTGCTGCGCAAGGCGCACCGCGCGGGTCACGGTCTCCGACATGGTATGGGTCGGCAGCGTCACCACCGCATGCACGCCCCACACCGCGGCGAGCCGGCGCGCCGTCGCCGCCTCGGTGGTGAAGCCGATCACCGGACTCTCCGGCCGCTCGCGCGCGACACGCAGCGCCGTCGAGCCGGAGGCGGTGAACGCGGCGATCGCCTGCGCCCCGATGACATGCGTCACCTGCCGCGCCGCCGCGGCGATGGCATCGGCGGATGACCGCTCCGGCTCCGGACGCGAGGCATCCATGAGCGCGCGCCAGCCCGGATCCTGCTCCACCCGCGCGAGGATGCGGTCCATCATGTTCACCGCCTCGAACGGGTACTGCCCCGCCGCCGTTTCGGCCGAGAGCATCACCGCATCGGCACCGTCGAAGACGGCGGTGGCGACGTCCGAGGCTTCCGCCCGCGTCGGCGCGGGGGCATTGATCATGCTCTCCAACATCTGCGTCGCGACCACCACGGGCCGACCCAGGGCCCGCGCGGCGCGGACGATGCGCTTCTGCGCCAGCGGCACCTCCTCGGGCGGAAGCTCGACGCCGAGATCCCCGCGCGCCACCATCACCGCGTCGGACAGCGCCAGAATCTGGTCCAGATTCTCCAGCGCCTGCGGTTTCTCCAGTTTCGTCATGATCCAGGCGCGGCCATCGGTGAGGACCCGGGCCTCGGCCACGTCCTCCGGCCGCTGCACGAAGGAGAGGCCGACATAATCGACGCCGTGGGCGAGCGCGAACGCCAGGTCGTCGCGGTCCTTGGCCGTCAGCGCCGGGATCGGCAGCACCACGTCCGGCACGTTGACGCCCTTGCGGTCCGAGATCGGTCCGCCGACGACGATCTCCGTCTCCAGATGGTCCTCGCGCTGGCGCGTCACGCGCAGGCGGAGCTTGCCATCATCGATCAGCAGCGTGGTGCCGATGCGCGCGGCGGCGAGGATTTCCGGATGCGGCAGGCAGACGCGCCGCGCGTCGCCAGGTGTCGGATTGAGGTCGAGGCGGAACGCCTGGCCGGTCTGCAGGTGCGCGCGCCCGCCGCGGAACTGGCCGACGCGCAGCTTCGGTCCCTGGACGTCGGCGAGGATGCCGATGGGGCGCCCGGTCCGCTCCTCGAGTTCGCGGATCAGTGCGATCCGCGCCGCGTGCTCGGCATGGGTGCCGTGGGAAAAATTCAGGCGGAACACGTCAGCCCCGCCGTAGAACAGGCGCGCCAGCATCTCCGCGCTGGAACTCGCAGGACCGATGGTGGCGACGATCTTGGTGCGTCGCCGCCGGCGCAGCCGCTCGCGGACGGTCATG
>DAIDKZ010000181.1 GCA_027449745.1 Acetobacteraceae bacterium
TGATGTGCGCCGAAATGCGCTCCCATTGCGCGTCGTTCAGCACCAGACGGTCCACGATACCCACGCTCGCCTCCCTCCAGAAGGCAACCGTGAATCACATCCAGGACCCAAAGGGAATCCCTAGAGTCCACAGGACCTAGACGTTGAAGCGGAACAGCATCACGTCGCCGTCGCGGACGACATAGTCGCGGCCCTCGATGCGGAGCTTGCCGGCCTCGCGCGCGCCGGCCTCGCCCTTGCCGGCGATGTAGTCGTCATAGCCGATGGTCTCGGCGGCGATGAAGCCGCGCTCGAAATCGCCATGGATCGCGCCGGCGGCCTGCGGCGCGCGCGTGCCGGCGGTGATCGTCCAGGCGCGGGTCTCCTTCGGCCCGACGGTGAAGAACGTGATCAGGCCGAGCAGGCCGTAGCCGGCGCGGATCACCCGGTCGAGCCCCGAATCGGCGAGGCCGAGCCCATCGAGGAACTCGCGCCGGTCGGCTTCCGGCAACTGGCTCACCTCGGCCTCGATCGCAGCCGAAACGACGACGGCGCCAGCACCCTCGGCCGCGGCCCGGGCGGCGACGGCGGCGCTGGCCGCATTGCCGGTGGCGGCGTCGACTTCGGCGACGTTGCACACATACAGCACCGGCTTGGCGGTGAGCAGGTCGAGCCGGCGGGCGGCCTCCGCCTCCGCGGGCGGGATCGCCGTCCGTGCCGGCCGGCCCGCCTGCAGGGCAGCAATGATCGGCTCGATCAGCGCCGCCTGCGCCGCCGCTTCGCGGTCGCCGCCGCGGCCGCGCTTGATGAGCGCGGGCAGACGCTTCTCCAGGCTGTCGAGGTCGGCCAGCATCAGTTCGGTTTCGACGATCTCGGCGTCGCGCAGCGGATCGATGTCCCCCTCGACATGGGTGATGTCGGCATCCTCGAAGCAGCGCAGGACATGGATGATCGCGTCGACTTCGCGGATATGGGCGAGGAACTGGTTGCCGAGCCCTTCGCCACGCGAGGCGCCGCGCACCAGGCCGGCGATATCGACGAACTCCAAGCTGGTCGGCAGGATTTTTGCCGATTTGCCGATCGCCGCCAGCGCCGCCAGGCGCGGATCGGGCACGGCGACGCGGCCGACATTCGGCTCGATGGTGCAGAACGGGTAGTTCGCCGCCTGGGCCGCGGCGGTCGCGGTCAGCGCGTTGAACAGCGTCGATTTGCCGACATTGGGCAGGCCGACGATGCCGCAATTGAAGCCCATCTAGCGGGAGTCCTGTGTCAGGAGGGCGATTTTCGTCATGCACGCCTCGCGTTGGCCGGCGGCGAGCAGGGGCGCGGCCTCGGCGAGCCCGTCGAGCAAGGGCAGCAGCCAGTCCAGATCCACCTTGGCGAAGTCGCCGAGCACGTGGCCGAGCACGCGCTCCTTGGCGCCGGGATGGCCGATGCCAAGGCGAACCCGCCAGTATTCCGCCGTGCCGAGATGGCGGTCCATGCTGCGCAGACCGTTATGCCCTGCCGCGCCACCGCCACGCTTGATGCGCACCTTGCCCGGGGCGAGATCGAGCTCGTCATGGAAGGCGGTGATGGAATCGGGCGGGATGCGGTAGAACGAGGCCGCCGGCTGCACGCTCTCACCGGAATCGTTCATGTAGGTCAGCGGCTTGAGCGCCAGGACCCGGTGTCCGTCGATGACGCCCTCGGCGACGCTGCCCTTGAAGCGGCTCCGCCACGGCGAGAAGCGGTGGCGGAGCGCGATGGTGTCGAGCGCCATGAAGCCGATATTGTGCCGCTGGCGGGCATGGTTGGGCCCGGGATTGCCGAGCCCGACCCAGAGCTGCATGGCACCGCCTCCGGAACGAAGGCTCAGCCTTTCTTGCCAGCCGCCTTGGCCGGGGCGGGTTTCGCGGCCGGGGCCTTGGCCGGGGCGGCTCCCTTCGCCGGTGCCGCGCCCTTGGCGGGTGCGGCCGCAACCGCGGTGGGCGCCGCCGCCTCGGCCGCGCCTTCCGCCATCTTGGTCGGCGCGGCGACGGAGCCGATGACGAAGTCGCGGTCGACGATGGTCGGGCGCAGCCCCTCGGTGCCCTTGAGATCCGACCAGCGGATATTGTCGTTGATGTCGAGCGGGCCGAGATCGGCGGTGAAGAATTCCGGCACGTGGTCGGGATCGGCGAGGACCTCGACGGCGTGGCGGACGACGTTCAGCACGCCGCCGCGCTTCAGGCCCGGGCTCGTCCCCTCGTTGATGAAGTGCACGGCCACCGCGATGCGGACCGGCTCACCCGGGGCGAGACGCTGGAAATCGACATGCTCTGGCGCATCGGTAACGGGGTGGAACTGGACGGCACGGATCAGCGCCCGCGTCGACTGGCCGCCGACGGCGATCTCGTACAGGCGCGAACGCCAGCCGGGGCGGTGGATTTCGCGGAGGATGGCGCGCGGGTCGAGCGCGATCAGGCTGGGGGCTGTCTTCGCCCCGTAGATGACGGCGGGAACCATCCCCGCTCGCCGCGTCGCACGCGCCGCCCCCTTACCGGCCCGCTCGCGCGCCGCGGCCTCGATGTTCACGAAATTGGCCATGGTGTGCTCCTGCAGGAAAATGCAAACGCCGGCCTCCAGGGGTGCCGGCGCAGCGGCGGCTTTAGCGGATCGGCGGCGAAAGGGCAACGTCCCACGCGCCGGCGCGGCCGATCAGGGGCGCGCGGCGTCTGCGAGCATGGCGCGCGCCGCGGCGATGACGCGGCGCGTTTCGCTCCACAGCGCATAGGCGTCGAGCCGCTCGAACGGTGCCCACACGACCGCTCCCGCATCGGCCCCGGCCACCGCCTCGCCGCCCTGCCAGCGGGCGGCGAAATCGAGGATGGTGTAATGATACTCGACGCGGCCTTCGGTGTCGCGATGGATACTGTCGGCGTGGGCGACGAGGATGAGATCGCCCACGGTGAGGCCGGTCTCTTCCAGCAATTCCCGCCGCGCCGCGTCGATCGCGGTCTCGCCGAGTTCCTGCGCCCCGCCGGGAAGGCTCCACGAACCCATCGACGGCGGCCGGCTCCGCCGGATCAGCAGCACCGCGTCCTGGCGCAGCACGATGATGCCGATCCCGACCATCGGCCGCGCGGGGTAGCTCCGCCCGGGCGATGGTTGGCTCATCGGCTAGTGGTCCGATGCCAACGCCCGCTCCGGAGCGCTGGCTGAATCGGCCCACACGATCAAGCTAGAGCAACCTCCGATCTGACCGAGCCGTTCCGGCTCGGGCCGATCGGAGATAAGTTGCTCTAGAGTCATATGTTTACAGAGCACGACCGTCCGACCTGATGATTCCATCAGGTCGGACCGTGCTCTAGAGCAACCTCCGATCTGACCGAGCCGTTCCGGCTCGGGCCGATCGGAGATAAGTTGCTCTAGAGTCATATGTCCTAGAGCACGACCGTCCGACCTGATGATTCCATCAGGTCGGACCGTGCTCTAGTGCTCTGACGCATGGTGATTAATCCGAGCGTGTCTGAGCACTACGGCCGGGCGGCCGGCAGCGGCATCGGCGGTTGGCCAGGGAGTGCGCCAGGGGATCCACCAGGCGGTGGGCCATGGGGGGCGGGGCGAGCCTTGAGGTCGTCGAGCGTCGGGGCCAGGCCGCTCTCCTTCCAGGCTCCGACCTGATACGCCCAGCCACTGAGAACCCGGTTCAGCCGGTCGACCTCGGCGCTGTTGCTCCCGCTCGCGGTGGCGTTGATCCAGAGCGCGGCTGAGGGCGGCGGGGCGTCTTCGGCGCGCTTTTCGCCCGGCACCGGCTTCGGTGGCGGCACCGTGTTCAAGGCCAGCGTCAGCGTCACCCCGTCGGTCGTCGTCACCACGGTGGTGGCGAGCGCGTCGCCCGGCATCTGCGCGCGCGGCCGGACATCCGAAAAGCTGACGAATTCCAGCGCGCGGCCGACCTGCTCCAACGCGCCCTGCTCCAGCGGCGGATGCTCGGCCGGCTCGCTGAGGGTCATCGCGTCGCCCTTGCGGGCGAAGACGAGATGCTGGTCGCCGCGCGTCACGGTGACGGTGGCGACCCGGTCATGGGCGATGTTGAACAGATCGTGATCGATCCAGGATTGCGGGTCGGCGTCGACGTCGAGGCGCCCTTCGGCCAGCCAGGACTGCGCCTCGCCAGGGCGCCGCACATAGATCAGGTCCGGCAGGTCCGGCTGGGATTGCGGCCGCTTCTGCCCCACGATCAGCGCGGCGAGGGGCTTGCCGGCGGCGTCGAGCACGCGGACCAGCGAGGAGGCGGCGGCTGGCCGCGCCGGGTCCTCGACGCCGAGTTTGTCATAGAAAGACGGGTCCGCGGTGCGCGGTTCGGCCAGGTGCAGCCCGGCCAGGCCGGCGAGCAGGGCGTGAACCCGCGCCGGGATCGCCGGATAGTCCGCCCGCTGGGTGACCTGCCAGCGATCGTCGTGGCGCGTCAGCGTGACGGTGCTGCCTTGATGGCTGATCTCGATGCGCGCCGCACTGGCCAAGGTCGCGGCGAGATCGGGGAAGGCGGGCTGGCCGGCGGCGAGGCTGCTGGTCTCCGCCTGCCGGCTGTGGATGTCGAGATACCAGCCGCCGGCCAGCGACAGCACGGCGAGCACGACCAGGACGAGGACGGTGCGCGGCTTCATGACGGAATTCCCTGGCAGGCTGGCATCGGCCTGCGTGGTCTAAGCACGGGCCTGGGTGCGGCGGCGGCGGCGCGCCAGCCCGAGCCCGATGGCGATCACGGTCAGCACCGCGGGCACGGCGACGATGTCGAACAGGCGCAACTCGAGATCGAGCCGGTCGATATCGTGCTTGAGATCGAGCTGCACCGCCCGCAGTTGCTTGCGCGTCTGCAGCACCTCCCGGTCGGCCGCCTCGATCGCCTGCTGCTGCTCGGGCGTGAGCATTGCACTGCCGCCAGCCCCTCCGCCCACGGCGTTGCCCTGGCGCAGCTCGACGAGCTTCTTCTGCGTCTCCTGCAGATGCTTCTGCAGCGTCTGCTCGGTGCGGCGGAAGCGCGCCTCGGCGTCGCGCTGCATGGCGTCGACGACGGTGAACGGGCGCGACACGACGCCCCGTCCACGCAGCCCGAGCAGCATGTCGCCGCCGGCGAGCGATCCGAGCAGATTGGCGACGAACGGGCCGTTGGAGGCAAACGGCGTCGCCTGCTCCTCACCGAAAGCGCTCTCGACGCGGACCCAGAACCGGTTGGCGAGGATGTCGCTGTCGGCAACGACGACGAGATTGGCCGCCGTTTCCGAACTGGCCCGGAAGGAGGGCAGGTCCGCCGGCGCCGGCTTTTCCTTGGGCGCGGCGGGCGGAGCGGTGAAGGCAGATTTCAGCACGCCGCGCACGCGCGCGGCGATCACGCGCGGGCCGCCCTCGGGTTTGAAGTTGGCCAGCAACTCCGACGGGTTCGGGCTGGTGCGGATGGTCTCCGCGGGGATCAGGCCCGATTGGGCACCGCTCTGGAGGATCGGGGTGAACTCGATCGTGGCTCCAGGCTTCTTGGCGATGAATCCGGCATCGGCGACGGTGATCTGGTCGAGGTCGCCGGTGGCCGGATCCGTGCGGTTGATGCCGTCGCGGATATTGAACCAGGGGACGTAGTTCACCACCGAGACGCGGTCTTCCGGCCCGGCGCGGACCTGCCAGGCACCGTCGAGGTCGCCCACGACCTGGTTCGGGTCGTAGGCGATGCCCCATGCGTCGAACAGCCGGTGCAGGTCCGACGCGAGGTCCACCCGGGGCATGCCGTTCGGCCCGGGCGTTGCCGCCTGCGCCTCGCTGTATGGATCCACCATGACCATCAGCCGCCCGCCGCGCATCACGAACTGGTCGATGGCGTAGAGCGCCGGCTCGGACAGGTTCTGAGCGTGCGCGACGAGCAGCACCTTCACGTCCGCCGGGATCGACCAGGCATCGAGCGGCAGGGTGCGTACGGCGAAGCTCTGGCGCATCAGCTGCGCCACGACCCACGGCTTCGACGCGGCGGCGCCACGCATCATCATCGCGCGCGGGTCGCCCATCAGCGGCAGTGACGACATCACGCCGATGACCGGGCGCGTCGGGTTGGAGAGTTCGTAGATGACGCGCGAGAGATCGTATTCGAGGAAGCGTTCGCGATCGGGCTGGAAAAAGCCGATGCTGCGCGTGTCGTCGAGCAGATTGGTGCCGACGAGACCGAAATAGACCTGCTCCCCGCTCTGGTCCAGCGGCACGCCCTGCAGCCCGGAGGCCAGCGCGCGGTCCTCGAGATCGCTGAACGGCTCGGGGTTGTAGAATTCCAGTCGCAGCTTACCGCCGGCGAGCTGGGCGTATTCGCGCAGCATCTGGCGCACCCGCTCGGCATAGGCGCCATAGGATGGCACCCGCGCGCCCATGTCGCGCGAGTAGAACAGCCGCAGGGTGACCGGCTCCTTCAGCCCGCTGAGCAGCTGACGCGTGCCTGCCGACAGCGTGTAGATCTTCCCTTCGGACAGATCGAGCTGAACACCGGGGAGCAGCGCATCGGCGGCGAGATTGATGCCGACGAGGATGCCGAGGACGGCGAGACCGCCGATGATCGAGGACCAGACGCGGCGCATGCTTCAATCGGCTTTCCGAAGCTCGACGACGAGCGTGTTGACGAACAGCCAGAACCCAATGAAGGAGGCGAAGAAGATCACGTCGCGGGCCTCGATGACGCCGCGCGTGAAAGTGTCGAACCGGGCAAATACGCTGAGCCGCCCAGCGATGCCGACGAGCACCGGCGCGTTGCGGCCAAGGAAGTCGGTGACGAGGGGAAAGGAGCTGGCAGCGAACAGGAAACACACGGCGACGCTCAGCACGAACGCGATCACCTGGTTCTTGGTCACGGCCGAGATCGCCGCGCCGATGGCGAGGAACGCGCCCGCGAGCAGTAATCCTCCGACATAGCCGGCGGCGATCACGCCGTTGTCCGGACTGCCGAGCACATTCACTGTGATCACGAAGGGGAAGGTGAGGGCGAGCGCAATGGCGCAGAACGCCCAGGCGGCGAGGAATTTGCCGACGACGGCGGCGCCGCGCCCGACCGGCAGTGTGAGCAGCAGCTCGATGGTCCCGAGCCGGCGTTCCTCGGCCCAGAGGCGCATCGTGATCGCCGGCACCAGGAGGACGAAAACCCAGGGCAGGAACTCGAAGAACGGCGCGAGATCCGCCTGGTTGCGGTCGAAGAACTGACCGAGATTGAAGGTCAGCGCACCCTGCAGCAGCAGGAAGATGACGATGAACACCCAGGCGACCGGAGTGGCGAAATAGCCGCCAAGCTCGCGGCGAGCGATGGTCAGTGCGGTGCGCATGTCAGGCCGCCTTCGCCGGCGCGGCGGTAAGCGCGCGAAAGACATCTTCGAGCTCGCCGGAAGGATGCTGGCGGGCCAACTCGGACGGCGTCGCATCGGCGACGACGCGGCCGGTCGCGATGATGATCGCGCGCGTGCACACCGCCTCGACCTCTTCGAGAATGTGTGTGCTGATAACGATGGCCTTGCTCGGCGCCATGCGCGTGATCAAGGCGCGCACCTCATGCTTCTGATTGGGATCGAGCCCATCGGTCGGTTCGTCCAGCACGAGCACCGGCGGGTCGTGCAGCAGCGCCTGGGCGAGCCCGACGCGGCGGCGGAACCCCTTGGAGAGCGTGTCGATCCCCTGCATGCGCACGGGCGCGAGCGCGGTCAGGCCGAGCGCATGCTCGACCCGCGCCGCCGCCTCGCCGCCGCGATAGCCGCGAATGGCGGCGACGAAACGGAGGAATCCCTCCACCGTCATCTCGGGATAGCTCGGCGCGCCTTCCGGCAGGAAGCCGAGCGCACGCCGTGCGGCCAGTGCGTCGTCCTGCACGTCGTGTCCGGCGATGCGCGCGGTACCTTCGCTCGGCGTGATGAAGCCTGCGAGCATGCGCATGGTCGTGGTCTTGCCGGCGCCGTTCGGGCCGAGAAAGCCGAGCACTTCGCCGCGGGCTACGGAAAACGACACATGGTCGACCGCCGTGAAGCTGCCGAACCTTTTCGTCAGACCCTCGATCTCGATCAGGGCGCTCACCTCGTGTTTCCTCCGAACGCGATGCGAAATACAAGAATCTGGCCGGAAGGCAAGAGGGGGACGGGCCGGGTTGCGGTCCTGTCATCTCCCGGCAACCGGGTATCGTCCCAGGGGGTATCGTCCCAGGGGGGCATCGTCCCAGGGGGCATCGTCCCAGGGGGGCGATGTCCCAGGGCGGCGATCATGCGCCAGCGGCACCGCGGCGCGAGCCTGCCGGCGTGATCTTGACGGCCATGGTCGGGCCAAGCGACCTTCCGCTCATCGCGCCCGCGCGGCGCGCACCGAGGAGAGACGACCGTGACCGAGGGACCAATGGGCCCGCTGCCGCCGCCGGGACCGCGCTACCCGGACCCGCGCATCGAGGTGATCGATCGCGCGCGCTTCCGTGCCCGCCAGGGGAATGCCGCCATCGAGCGCATCGCCGGCGGCTGCCGCTGGTCGGAGGGACCGGTCTATGTGCGGGCCGGCGGCTATTTCCTGTGGAGCGACATCCCCAACAACCGGATGATGCGCTGGCTCGAAGATGATGGCCACGTCAGCGTGTTTCGTGCGCCGAGCAACAACAGCAACGGCAACACGCTCGACCGCCAGGGCCGGCTCCTGAGCTGCGAGCACGGCACGCGGCGGGTGACGCGCACGGAGTTCGACGGCGGCATCACCGTGCTCATGGACCGGTTCGACGGCAAGCCGCTCAACGCCCCCAACGACGTCGTCGTGGCGTCCGACGGTGGCATCTGGTTCACGGATCCCGGCTACGGTATCGATTGCTTCTACGAGGGCAACAAGGCGCCGGCGGAGCTGCCCTGCAATGTCTACCGCATCGACCCCCTGACTGGCGTGGCGCGTGTCGTCGCCGATGATTTCGTCCGCCCCAACGGCATCGCCTTCTCGCCGGACGAGCGGCGGCTCTACATCGTCGATAGCGGCCTCACGCATGGCGGGCCGGCGCATATCCGCGTGTTCGATGTCGATGGCACGAGCCTGCGCAACGGGCGGGTGTTCGCCGAGAATTTCGCCCCCGGCTTCACCGACGGGCTGCGCTGCGACATCGACGGCAATGTATGGTGCAGCATGGGCTGGGCGGATCCGTCCGAGGACGGCGTGCGCTGCTACGCGCCGGACGGCACGCTGATCGGCAAGATCCATCTGCCGGAAGTCTGCGCCAATCTCTGCTTCGGCGGCCGGCATCGCAACCGGTTGTTCATGGCGGCCAGCACGTCGATCTACGCACTGTATCTCGACACGCAGGGTGCCCTGGTGCCGTGAGACGGTTCATCCCGCCCGTGCATCGGCACGGGCGGGACGGGTCCGGGCGTTCAGCCGGCCGCGCGCGCCGCGTCCAGCGCCTGCTCCAGATCGGCGCGGATGTCGTCGATATGCTCGATGCCGATCGACAGGCGGACATACCCGGGCGAGACGCCGGTGGCGAGCTGATCCTCGGGCGATAGCTGGGAGTGCGTGGTGCTCGCCGGGTGGATCGCCAGACTGCGCGAATCGCCGATATTGGCGACGTGGTAGAACAGCTTCAGCGCATCGATGAAGGCGCGCCCGGCGGCCAGGCCGCCGGCGAGTTCGAAGCCGATCAGTCCGCCCTGGCCGCCCCTCAGGTAGCGCTGCGCCCACTCGGCCTCGCGCCCCGTCAGCAGCGACGGATGGATGACCCGCGTCACCTCGGGGCGATGGGAGAGATACTGCACCACCGCCGCCGCGTTCTCGCAATGCGCGCGCATGCGCAGCGGCAGGGTTTCGAGGCCCTGCAGCAGCAGAAACGCGTTGAACGGCGACAGCGCCGGACCGAGATCGCGCAGCAAGGTGACGCGCGCCTTGAGGATGTAGGCGATCGGGCCGAGCGGCTTCACCGCCTCCGTCCACACCGCGCCGTGGTAGCTCGGGTCCGGCGTGTTCAGGGCCGGCTGGCGCTCCGGAAACGCCGCCCAGTCGAAATTGCCGCCGTCGATGATCACCCCGGCGATCGAGTTGCCGTGGCCGTTGAGCCACTTCGTCGCCGAATACATCACCACCGCGGCGCCATGCTCGAACGGGCGCGTCAGCAGCGGTGCCGCCGTGTTGTCCATGATCAGCGGGATCCCGAGCTTGCGGCCGATCGCGGCGACCTCGCCGATCGGGAACACGCGCAGCTTCGGATTGGGCAGCGTCTCGGCATAATAGGCGCGGGTGCGCGCATCGGAGGCGCGGGCGAACGCCTCCGGATCAGCCGGATCGACGAACCGCACCTCGATGCCCTGCTGGCGCAGCGTGTTGGCGAAGAGGTTCCAGGTGCCGCCATAGAGATCGGTGGAGCTGACGATATTGTCCCCGGCATGGGCCAGGTTCTGC
The DNA here is from genome assembly GCA_027449745.1 of Acetobacteraceae bacterium. GTDB lineage: Bacteria > Pseudomonadota > Alphaproteobacteria > Acetobacterales > Acetobacteraceae > JAJZVV01. Next base: position 10,366 of record DAIDKZ010000181.1, read on the forward strand.
ACCGCGAGCGCCGAGGCGGCCTGCCCCGAGCCGACGGCCAGCGCCGCGACGCCGCCCTCGAGCGCGGCGAGGCGCTTCTCCGCCACGTCGAGCGTGGGGTTCATGATGCGGGTGTAGATGTTGCCCAGCTCGCGCAGCGCGAACAGGTTTTCCGCGTGCTGCGTGTCGTCGAACTGATAGGACGTGGTCTGATAGATCGGTACCGCCACGGCATTGGTGGCGGAATCGCGACGCCAGCCAGCGTGCAGCGCGAGGGTCTCGGGGTGAAGGGTTGCCATTGGGTGCCTCTCGCGGCCGGGTTGCGGCCATTTCTACGTTGTTTCTACGTCCGTTCTTCAATTCCACGCGTCGTAGAGCCTCATCGGTCACCCGTCAAGCGGCGCGCAGTGGGCCGGTTCGGCCGGGAAGCCCGGGGTTGGTACGTTTCCAGGGGCCACCGCTTGGCGCGGGTTCGTTGGCACCGCCATATTCGCCGCAGTTCCACTGCGCCCGCAAGGCGGAGGCGATACCTATGACCGACCCCGACGATGAGGATACCCCGTCCCGACCGCCCTACGCGGCGCTGGCCGCCCTGCTGCTGATCGGCGCGCTCATTGCCGGCGGGCTGTGGCTCACCCGCCGGCTGGACGCGATCGGGCGCATCCAGGACTGCGTCGCCGCCGGCCGCACCAACTGCGTTCAGGCGGCGCCCGCGCAGCGGCCATAGCCCAGGATCCAGCCCCGCCGGATCCCGGCCGGGCCGATCCTCAGGCGTTCAGCGGCCGTAGAGCGCGGTGAACGAGGCCTTGGCGACGGTATGGAAGTGAAGATTGAAGCCGATCAATGCCGCCGAGGCGCCGGCGGGCACCGGCAGCTTGGCCAGGTCCAGCGCATAGAGCGTGAAGACATAATGGTGCGGCTTGTCGCCCGGCGGCGGGCACGGGCCGCCATAGCCGGGCGCGCCGAAATCCGTCCGCCCCTGGACGGAGCCTTTCGGCATGTGCCCACCCTTGGCCGCGCCGGCGCCGCGGCTGAGGCCGGTGCTGGTGGCGGGAAGATCATACACCACCCAATGCCACCAGCCGCTGCCGGTGGGCGCATCGGGGTCATAGACGGTCAGCGCGAAGCTCTTTGTCCCCGCTGGCGCCCCGGACCACGCCAGCGCCGGCGACAAGTTCTTGCCGGTGCAGCCGAAGCCCTTGAACACGTAATCGTTGCCGATGGTGGCGCCGTCGGCGACGTCGGTGCTGCTGAGCTGCAGCGCATCCGCCGCACTTGCCGGGCCAGGCCCGGCGAGCAGTGCGGCGGCGAGCGCGGCCGACGCGGCGGCGATCCGCGGGGTGAAGCGCATGATGGGATCCCTCCTGCACAGAACGAGCAACCGGCAGGATTGCCAGGATCTGCCCGCAGTGCAAGCCGCCGGCGCCTTGCGTTACAGCCCGGCGAACAGCGCGGTGGAGAGGTAGCGCTCGGCAAAGGAGGGGGCGATGGTGACGATGAGCTTGCCGGCGTTCGCCGGGTCCCGCGCCACCCGCGCCGCCGCCTCGATGGCCGCGCCGGAGGAAATGCCGACCGGCAACCCCTCCAGCCGCGCCAGGCGCCGGGCCATCGCCAGCGCATCCTTCTCCGTCACCTTCAGCACGCCGTCCAGCACGGTGAGATCGAGGACGGACGGCTTGAACCCGGCGCCGATGCCCTGGATGCCGTGCGGGCCGGGCGCCTCGCCGGAGAGCACGGCGCTTTCGGCCGGCTCGATGGCGAAAACCTTCAGCGTCGGCCGCCGCGGCTTCAGCGCGCGCGCGATGCCGGTGAGCGTGCCGCCGGTGCCGGCGCCGGCGACGACGATATCCACCAGCCCATCGGTGTCGGTCCAGATTTCCTCGGCCGTCGTCGCGGCGTGGACGGCGGGGTTGGCAGGGTTGTCGAACTGGCGCGGCATCCACGCGCCCGGGGTGGCGGCGAGAATGGACTCGGCGCGGGCGATGGCGCCCCGCATGCCCTCCTTCGCCGGGGTGAGCTCGAGCTCTGCGCCGAGCAGGCGCATCATTTTGCGCCGCTCGATCGAGGCGCCCTCCGGCATGGCGATGATCAGCCGGTAGCCGCGCGCGGCGGCAACGAAGGCGAGCCCGATGCCGGTATTGCCTGACGTCGGCTCGACCAGCACGCTGCGGTCCGGCGCGATCACGCCCTCCGCTTCCGCCTGCGCCACCATCGCTAGCGCGATGCGGTCCTTGACCGAGGCGAGCGGATTGAAGAACTCGAGCTTGACCGCGAGATCGGCGACGAAATGTTCCTCCGCCGCCAGACGCGGCAGCCGCACCAGCGGCGTCGCGCCGTAGGTGTCGAGGACGGAATCATAGATGCGCCCGCGCGCTGCCGGACGCGGCAGGGCGAGGGAGAGGGCGGGCGTGGCCGCCGCATTGGGTTCTTGCGTCATGAGGGCAGACTATCAGATATATCACACCCTCGTCGAGTGATTTCAGGAGGCGATTCGCATGCTGTTGCGCCGGGACCGTGCCTTTATCGCTATCACCGTCATGCTGGACGTGGCTTTTCATGCCAGCCGGACCAGGGCGGCGAGTGCGGCCGATATCGCCACGCGGCTGGGTCTGGCCCGGCGCGGCATGGAGCCGCTGCTGCAGATCCTGTCGCGGCGGGGCCTGCTGGAGAGCGTTCGGGGCCCGCGCGGCGGCTATCGGTTGGGCCGCGTGCCGCGCAGCCTCCGGCTCGACGAGATCGTCGCCGCCGTCGTCAGCGATGACGAGGAACCGGGTCTCGAGCACCCCACCGGCGCGGTGCTGACGGAAGTCGTGCTGCCGCTGTGGGCGGAGATCGAGCGGGCGGCGACGGCGGAACTCGCCGCCATGACCCTCGACGATCTGCTCAAACGCGCCGCCGCCGCGGGCATAACGCGGCCGGAGGAGGAGCCGGTCGATTTCGTGATCTGAAAATCGGCAGCGTAAAACCGTGAAAGCAAATTTCAACATATACGGGGGGTGATAAAGTCAGGCTTCTCCGTGGCTCGGGTGGGTGTGTCATAAAACTTTCACCGTTCTGTCATCGACAGGACGCCGCCGATGCGTAGGGTCCGGCCGCGATATCGACCGGCCGGCGCGGCGGGATCACCTCGTCACCCCGGGTCTGATCGCTCGGACAGGGATTTCAGACGAGGAGGCTTCATGAAGCGTTTCACCACCGCGCTGGCGGCCGTGCTGGCTGCCGCGACGCTCGCGGTTGGGCCGGTTCGCGCGCAGCAGGTCACCGGTGCCGGCTCGACCTTCGTCTATCCGGTCCTGGCGGCATGGTCCGATGCCTACTCCAAGCAGACCGGGGTGAAGATCAACTACCAGTCGATCGGCTCCGGCGGCGGGATCGCGCAGATCAAGGCCGATACGGTGACCTTCGGCGCCTCCGACATGCCGCTGGAGCCCGCGCGTCTCGCCGAAGCGGGGCTGGTGCAGTTCCCGCTGGTCATCGGCGGCGTGGTGCCGGTGGTGAACCTGCCGGGGATCGAGGCGGGCAAGATTCGCCTCAGCGGCAAACTGCTCGCCGATATCTTTCTGGGCACCGTCAAGACCTGGAACGACCCTGCCCTCGCCGCGCTCAACCCGGGCACGGCGCTGCCGGCGCTGCCAATCAGCGTCGTCCACCGGTCCGACGGGTCGGGCACGACCTTCAATTTCGTCGACTACCTGGCCAAGGTCAGCCCCGACTGGCGGGCGAAGATCGGCGTCGGCACGTCGGTCAGCTGGCCGGCCGGGGTCGGCGGCAAGGGCAACGAGGGGGTCGCGGCCTACGTTCAGCGGCTGAAGGGCTCGATCGGCTACATCGAATATGCCTATGTGCTGCAGAACAAGATTCCCTACGCCGTGCTCGAGAACGCGGCCGGCAGCTTCGTCGCGCCCTCGGCGCGCTCGTTCCAGGAGGCGGCGGCGAGCGCGGACTGGAGCAAGGCGCAGGATTTCGACCTGGTGATGACCAACGCGCCCGGAGCCGGCGCCTACCCGATCACCGCGACGGTGTTCATCCTCATGCACCGACAGCCGAAGGAGCCGGCGCAGACGAAGCAGGCGCTGGATTTCTTCCGCTGGGCACTCGGCCAAGGGCAGGAGGTCGCGGCGAAGCTCGACTATGTGCCGCTGCCGCCGACGCTCGTGGCCCAGATCGAGGCGTATTGGCAGGCGAGCTTCCACTAGAGCAACCTCCGATCTGACCGAGCCGTTCCGGCTCGGGCAGATCGGAGATAAGTTGCTCTAGAGTCATAGGTTTCTAGAGCACGACCGTCCGACCAGATGATTCCATGAGGTCGGACCGTGCTCTAGGGAGGGGGAAACCCGGGTTCTGGCGGGGCCGGCACGGGCAGGGCATGGTAGAGGCGCAAGGCCGAGATGCGGTGCAGACCGTGATGCAGCAGGTGAGCGTGGCCCAACCCTCCCGTCCGGCGCCGTCCGCAGTTCCGGCGGCGCGGGTGGCGAGTGCCGGGGCGAGAGGCGACTTGATCTTCGGCGGCCTCGCGCGGATGGCCACCGCCTTCGTCCTCCTGGTGCTGGCCGGGATCGCGCTGGCGACGCTGATCGGCGGCTGGCCGGCCTTCGCCCGGTTCGGCGCGAGCTTCGTCGCGCGCACAGCCTGGGATCCGGTGCAGCGCGATTTCGGCGCGCTGGTGCCGATCTATGGCACCATCGTCACCGCGGTGCTGTCGATGCTGCTGGCGGTGCCGATTGCGTTCGGCATCGCCATTTTCCTGACCGAAGTGGCACCGCGTCCGCTGGCCGGCCCGATCTCGGCGGCGATCGAACTGCTCGCCGGCATCCCGAGCATCATCTACGGCATGTGGGGCCTGTTCGTCTTCGTTCCGTTCATGGCCGACTGGGTGGACCCATGGCTCGCCGCCAGCCTCGGCCGGCTGCCGGTGCTGGGGGCGCTGTTCAGCGGGCCGCCGCTCGGGCTCGGCATGCTCACCGCCGGCATTATCCTCGGCGTCATGGTGGTGCCGTTCGTCGCCGCCGTGATGCGCGATGTCTTCACCCTGGTGCCATCCGCGCTGCGCGAATCGGCGTTTGCCCTGGGGGCGACGCGCTGGGAGGTGGTCTGGCACGTGGTCCTGCCCTACACGCGCACCGCGGTCGTCGGCGGAATCTTCTTGGGCCTCGGCCGCGCGCTCGGCGAGACCATGGCCGTCACCTTCGTGCTCGGCAATGCGCATGATTTCAACCTGTCGCTGCTGGCGCCATCGACCTCGATCGCGGCGGCGATCGCCAACGAGTTCACCGAGGCGGACTCGGCGACCTATCTGTCGGCGCTGATCGCGCTCGGCTTCATCCTGTTCGTCGTGACCTTCATCGTGCTGGTGTTTGCGAAGCTGCTGCTGCTGCGCCTGGCGCGGCAGGCGGGCCGATGAGCGCGCCGCGCCCGCTGCTGCGTGGCCGGCGCAAGGCGGTCAACGCCCTGGCGCTCGGCCTGGCGAGCTTCGCGACACTGCTCGGCCTCGTCGTGCTGGTCTGGATTCTGGGCACCACGCTGATCCATGGCGCCGCCGCGCTCGGCCCCCATCTGATCACCCAGATGACGCCGCCGCCGGGCGCCGCCGGCGGGCTGGCCAATGCGATTTTCGGCTCGACGCTGCTGGTCCTGGTCGCGGTGCTGGTCGGCGCGCCGATCGGTGTTCTTGCCGGCACCCACCTCGCCGAATATGGCCGCGCCGGTCCGTTCGCCGAACTCGTCCGATTCGTCAACGACATCCTGCTGTCCGCGCCCTCGGTGGTGATCGGCCTGTTCGTCTATCAGATCGTCGTTCGTCCGAGCGGGCATTTCTCCGGTTGGGCGGGAGCGGTCGCGCTCGGGTTCATCCTGCTCCCGGTCGTCGTGCGCACCACCGATGAGACCATGCGCCTGGTCCCGATCAGCCTGCGCGAGGCGACGCTGGCGCTGGGGGCGCCGAAATGGCGGATGATCACGCAGGTGATCTATCCCGCCGCGCGGGTCGGCATCCTCACCGGGCTGCTGCTCGGCATCGCGCGCATCAGCGGCGAGACCGCGCCGCTGCTCTTCACCGCGCTGAACAACCAGTACTGGAGCATGGACCTCGGCCATCCGCTGGCGAATGTTCCGGTCGTGATCTTCCAGTTCGCGCTGAGCCCCTACGATTCCTGGCACAGCCTTGCCTGGGCCGGGGCGCTGCTGCTGACCGTGTTCGTGCTGGTGGTGAGCGTGCTGGCGCGGACGCTGCTGCGCGGGCGGACGAATTGATGGGCCAAGGAGATGACTGACATGCGCCAACAGATGGTGCCCGGTGGCGCCCCGGAGGCCACGGCGAGGCCCGCGCCGGCCGCGGTGCCGGAAGCCGGCCCACGCGTCAGCATCGAGACGCTCGATTTCTATTATGGCGAGACCCAGGCGTTGCGCGGCATCACGCTGGCGCTGCCGGAGCGGCAGGTGACGGGGATGATCGGCCCGTCCGGGTGCGGCAAGTCCACGCTGCTGCGCGTGCTGAACCGGATGTACGACCTCTATCCGAACCAGCGCGCCGTCGGGCGCGTGCTGATGGACGGGGAGAACATCATCGGTCCGGACGTGGATGTGAACGCGCTGCGCCGCCGGGTCGGCATGGTGTTCCAGCGGCCGACGCCGTTCCCGATGTCGATCTACGAGAACATCGCCTTCGGCGTGCGTCTGCACGAGCGGCTGTCGCGCGCGGAAATGGACGAGCGCGTGGAATGGTCCCTGACCCGCGCCGCGCTGTGGGAGGAAGTGAAGGACCGGCTGCGCAACGCGGCGGGCGGTCTGTCCGGCGGTCAGCAGCAGCGGCTCTGCATCGCGCGCAGCATCGCCGTGCGCCCCGAAGTGATCCTGCTCGACGAGCCGACCAGCGCGCTCGACCCGATCAGCACCCTGCGCATCGAGGAACTGATCGATGAGTTGAAACGGGACTTCACCATCGCCATCGTCACCCACAACATGCAGCAGGCCGCGCGCGTCGCTGATCAGGTGGCGTTCTTCTATCTCGGCGAATTGGTGGAGGCCGGTCCGTCGGCGCAGATCTTCACCGCGCCGCATGAACGCCGCACGCAGGAATATATCACCGGTCGCTTTGGCTGAACCAGGAGGGGAGACGCCCGTGTCGGACGCTCCGGAGCATATCGTGAAAAGCTTCGAACAAGAACTCGCGCGGCTCCGCGAGAAGCTGATCGAGATGGGCGGCATCGTCGAGAGCCAGGTGGCGCTGGCGATGCAGGCGATCGCGCAGAGGGACACCGCCGCGGCGATGCGCGCCGTCGAGGAGGACGCGCATGTCGACGCGCTGGAACGCGATGTCGAGCAGTTCGTCGTCCGTCTGCTGGCGCTGCGCCAGCCGGTGGCCGATGATCTCCGCCGCATCGTCGGCGCGCTGAAGATCACCGTCGATCTCGAACGCATCGGCGACTATGCGGCGAATGTCGCCAAGCGCAGCCTCGTGCTCACGGCTTCGGCGGTGCCGTTCAATCTCGGCGGGCTGCTGCACATGGGCGCGATGGTGCAGGGGCATCTCAAGCTCACCGTCGATGCCATCGGCGAGGGGGACCTTGCCAAGGCGGTCGAGATCTGGCGCGCGGACGAGCAGGTCGACGATCTCTACAACGTCGTCTTCCGCGAGCTGATCACCTACATGATGGAGGATCCGCGCAGCATCACGGCGTGCACGCATCTCCTGTTCATCAGCAAGAATCTCGAACGGATCGGCGATCATACCACCAACATCGCCGAAACGCTGTACTACGCGCTGAGCGGCCAGAGCCTGCCGCAGGCGCGACCGAAGGGCGATCACTCGGCCTATGCCGCCGAGCGTGGGGAGAAGACCTGACATGCAGACAACCGCGCCTGCCAGTGAAACAAGGGGAACCGCGATGTCGGAATCGGCGGCGAATCAGGCCAAGCCGCTCGTTCTTGTCGTCGAGGACGAACTGCCTCTGGTGACGATGCTGCGCTACAATCTGGAGCGGCAGGGTTTCCGCGTCGAGGAAGCCGGCGACGGGCAGGAGGCACTGGACCGCATCGGCGAGGTGCAGCCGGACCTCGTGCTGCTCGACTGGATGCTGCCCGGCGTCTCCGGGCTCGAGGTCTGCCGCCAGTTGCGCCGGCGCAGCGCGACCCGCGACCTGCCCGTGATCATGGTCACGGCGCGCAGCGAGGAGCAGGATTCCGTGCGTGGCCTCGATACCGGCGCGGACGACTACATCACCAAGCCGTTCAACATGGACGCGCTGCTGGCGCGCATGCGCGCGCTGCTGCGCCGGGCCAATCCGATGCCGGTGAAGGGGCGTCTGGCGTTCGAGGACATCGAGCTCGATCTCGCCTCGCATCGCGTCCAGCGCAGCGGCCGGCCCGTGCATGTCGGGCCGACGGAGTTTCGCCTGCTCGAATTCCTGCTGCAGCATCCGCGCCGCGTGTTCTCGCGCGAGGAGCTGCTCGACGCGGTGTGGGGCAAGGACATCCATGTCGAGCCGCGCACGGTCGATGTCCATATCCGCCGGTTGCGCAAGGCGATCAACGGCCCGGGCGAGAGCGATCTGGTGCGGACGGTGCGCGCCGCCGGCTACGCGCTCGATGTCGAGGTGAACTGAGCGCCGCGGCTCACGGCCGGCCGAAGCGCAGCACCGCGATCCCGAAGAACCCGCCGACCGCGGTGACGACGAGAACGAGCATGCGCATGCGCGCCGCCAGCGCCGTGGCTTCGGCGGTGAGGCGTGCATGCATCGCCAGCCGCGCCCGGTGCACCCGTTCGGCGAGCGGGCCGCCGCCGTCGATGACGAGGGCGGCCTCTTCGCCGAGGCGCGGGCGCATGGCGGTGAGCGCGGCGGCGGGGTCCGCGGCCGTGGCGGTCGCCAGCGCCTCGTCCAGCACGGCGTCGTGCGCCAGCGCGCGCATCAGCGGCACCGGCACGGCGTAGGTCGCGAACAGCCCGACGAGGCCGACCACCGCGAAGGTCATGGCCAGGAACGCGGCCCAGCCGCCGCTTCCGCCCGCCCGGCTGCCGCGGGTGCCGGCCCGCTGAGGGTCCTCGTGCTGCATCATCGCCTCGCCTCGTTCCGATCGGTTGCGGTGCTCGTTCGACCAGTCGTGGCGGCACGTCAACCCGTGGTAAAAGCGGCGCGACCTTGTAACGTTGAATGGGTTGGCAGCGGGCCGGGTGCGCGGCCGGGAAGCCGGCTGGACCAGGGAGGGTGGATGGCCGGCTTGGTGGATTGGGTCGTGTCGGTGGATGGCTGGCTGCGCCAGGCGATGGGGGCGCCGGACGGCGATGTGGCGCCGCCCGGAAGCGATCATCCGCCGCCGGCCCGGCCGGTGCCCGTCGCGCCTGCGCTGGCCCCCGGTTTGGCCCCCGGTCTGGCCCCCGGTCTGGCCGCCGACCCGTTCGCGATCCGCGACATGATCTGCGGGTCGGGCCACATGCTGCCCGGTGGGGCGGAGGAGGCGCAGTGGCTGGCGCGTCCCCTCGGGCTCAGCGAAAAGACCACCCTGCTGCTGCTCGCGGCCGCGCGCGGCGGCGAGGCCGCGGCGATCGCGGCCGGCTTCGGCACTTGGGTCGAGGCCTACGAGGCCGACCACGACCTGCTCGCGCTGTGCGAGGCACGGCTGCAGCGGGAGAATCTTGCCCGGCGCGTGCACGCCCAGCCCTGGCATCCGGCGGTGCCGTGGTTCAAGCCGCGCTCGGCGACGCATGCGCTCGCGCTGATGCCGCTGCGCGGCATCGCCGCCGGGCCGGTGCTGCACGCGCTGGCTGGCGCGTTGCGGCCGGGCGGAAATCTCGTGCTGATCGAACTGGTGGCGGACCGGCCGCTGGATCCGTCGGAGCCGGCGGTGGCTGCCTGGATCAGGGCCGAGCAGCGCCCGCCGCCGCTCTCCTCCGGCGCGGAGATCACGCACAGCCTGGTCGAGGCTGGTTTCGACGTGCGCGTGGTCGAGGACGAGGGCCAGCGCCATCGGCGACACGTGCTGGCGGGCTGGCAGCGGCTGATGGCGGCCGGGCCGGCGCCGCTGCGCGAGGCGCGCGCGCGCGTGCTGGCCGAGGCGGAGCTGTGGATGCAGCGGCTGCGGCTGCTGGAGTTGCGCCGGCTGCGCCTGGTGCGCTGGCACGCCATCCTCGGCGCGCGGGCCGCGGCGAGCGAGACGGCCGCGCTTGGCAACGGTCCGCCGGTGGGCTGAGCGCGCCGCCGGGGCGGCCGTAAGAATTTATCAATCCTGCGCGCGTCTCATGGCGGTTGGAAAAGGAGTAAGCATGGGCTCCCTGGTTGACCGCGTCCTGGCGCGGCAATTCTGGCGAGGGTCGGTCGCGCCGGAAGCCGCGCGGGAAGATCCACGGCCGGCGCCCAGCGTGCTGCCGGCCAGCACGCCGCCCGCCGCCGCGAGGTCGGCGCCAGGGGGCGAGGGCAGCCTCGGCACTGGTGCGGTGCGCGCGGCGTTGCGCGACGATCTCTGCGGCCCCGGGCTCAGCCTGCCCGGCGGCGCGGCCGAGGCGCAGCGTCTGGTCCGCCCGCTCGGCCTCTCGGAACAGACGACCCTGCTG
>DAIDKZ010000182.1 GCA_027449745.1 Acetobacteraceae bacterium
CAACGAATGGCACCCAGGCAGACTGGATGTGTCTGCTGGCCAACACCTCCGACGGACCGGCGCACCGCAACAAATCGCTGATTTGCGTGCCGATGAAGATCTCCGGCGTGGAGATCGCGCGCCAACTCGACAAGCTCGGCATGCGGGCCTCCGATACGGCGCAGATTTTCTTCGAGGCTGTGCGCGTGCCGCAACGCTATCGTATCGGCGAGGAAGGCATGGGCTTCATCTATCAGATGGAGCAGTTCCAGATCGAACGGCTCTGGGGCGCGGCCGGCGGCTTGCGCAAGATGGAGCGGGCGATCGCCATGACGGCCGAATACGCGGCCAGCCGCATGATCTTCGGCCGCTCCGTGCTCGACAACCAGGTGGTGCATTTCCGCCTTGCCGAGTTGCAGACCAAGGTCGAGCTGCTGCGCTCGCTGATCTATCGCGCCGTGGAGACCATGCTCGGCGGGGAGGATGTCACCCAGCTCGCCTCCATGGCCAAGCTGACCGCCGGGCGGCTCATCCGCGAGGTCACCGACAGCTGCCTGCAATACTGGGGCGGCATGGGCTTCATGAGCGAGAGCGAGATTTCACGCATGTATCGCGACGGCCGTCTGACCTCGATCGGCGGCGGCGCCGACGAGGTGATGCTCACCATCATCGCCAAGGGCATGGGTCTCCTGCCCGGTCAGCGACGCAACCATTGAGCCGGGCGATGGGCGCGTTCCAGACCGGCTTCGTCGCCGCCGGGCCGGCCTATGAGGAGAACGCCGCGCATATGCGCGCGCTCCTCGACGAGCTGGCCTCGCTGGTGAACCGGGCGCGGGCGGCCTCGGCCGCGTCCGCGCATCGCTTCGCCCGCCGCGGCCAATTGCTGCCGCGCGAGCGCCTCGCGCTCGTGCTCGACGACGGTGCGCCCTACCTCGAACTCTGCGCGCTCGCGGGCTATCTGCGCGACAGCGCCGATCCGTCGAAGTCGGTGCCCGGGACCAACGGCGTCGCCGGCATCGGCTACATCTCCGGCGTGCGCTGCCTGATCGTCGCCGACGACAGCGGCATCGGCGCCGGCGCGGCGCGACCGATGGGCGGGCACAAATTCCTCCGTCTGGAGGAGATCGCGCTGCGCCAGCGCCTGCCGTTCGTGCATCTCGTCGAATCCGCCGGTGCCAACCTGCTCGACTACAAGGTGGAGGATTTTGTTCGCGGCGGGGCGCTGTTCGCCAACCTCGCGCGGCTTTCCGCCGCCGGCATCCCGGTCATCGCCTTGACCCACGGCTCCTCCACTGCCGGCGGCGCCTACATGACCGGGCTCGCCGACACCGTCATCATGGTGCGCGACCGCGCCAAGGCATTCCTCGCCGGCCCGCCGCTGCTGAAGGCGGCGACCGGGGAGATCGCCACCGACGAAGCGCTCGGGGGCGCGGTGATGCACGCCACCGTTTCCGGTCTCGCCGAACACCTCGCCGAGGATGATGTCGACGCCATCCGCATCCTGCGCGACGTCGTCGCCCATCTCGGCTGGGACCGCGGAGCGGAGCGGCCGCCGGACGGGCCGCCGCCGCGGCTGGCGGCGGAGGCACTGCTCGGCATCATGCCGCGCGACGGCCGCAAGCCGGTGGAGATGCGCGAGGTGATCGCGCGCCTCGTCGATGGTTCGGACTTTCTCGACTACAAGCCGCTCTATGGCCCCGGCACGGTCTGCGCGCAGGCGCGCATCCATGGCCAGGAGATCGGCATCCTGACCAACAACGGCCCGCTCGACCCGGCCGGGGCGAACAAGGCGACGCAGTTCATCCAGCTCTGCTGCCAGACCGGTACACCGCTCGTGTATCTGCAGAACACCACCGGCTACATCGTCGGCACCCAGTCCGAACGGGAGGGGATGATCAAGATCGGCTCGAAGATGATCCAGGCGGTCGCCAACGCCACCGTGCCGCAGATCACCATCCTGTGCGGCGCCTCCTACGGCGCCGGCAATTACGGCATGTGCGGACGCGGTCTCGGGCCCGATTTCATCTTCTCCTGGCCCTCGGCGCGCACCGCAGTCATGGGTGCCGAGCAGGCGGCGCTGACGATGGCCATCGTCGCCGAGGAGTCCGCGCGCGCCCGTGGTGCCACGCCGGACACCGCCGCCATCGCCGCCACGCGTGCCCGCGTGATCGAAACCTTCGAGAGCCAGACCTCGGCCTTCTACACCTCCGGCGCGGTGCTCGACGACGGCGTGATCGATCCTCGCGACACGCGCGCCGTGCTCGGCTTCACGCTCGATATGTGCCGCACGGCGCGCCACCGCGCACTCTCGCCGCTGAGCTTCGGCGTGGGAAGGATGTGACGCCGATGCCGCGCGACGACGCCCCGGACCCGCTCCGCCCGTCTCCTTCGGGGACCCAGCTTGGCGCCGCGCGCGGTGTCTCGCCGCTGCTGATCGCCAATCGCGGCGAGATCGCGATGCGCATCGCGCGGACCGCGCGCCGGCTCGGCATCACCACCATCGCCGTCCATTCGGACGCCGACGGCGCCAGCCCGCATGTCCGCGCCTGCGACATGGCGATCCCGATCGGCGGGGCGGCGCCGGCGGACTCCTATCTCCGCGCCGAGACCATCATCGCCGCCGCACGGCAGGCCGGCGCGGCGGCGATCCACCCCGGATACGGGTTCCTCGCCGAGAATGGCGCCTTCGCCGCCGCCGTCGCGGCGGCCGGGCTGGTCTTCGTCGGCCCGCCAGCGTCCGCGATCGCGGCGATGGGCGACAAGGCGGCGGCGCGGCGGCGGATGGCGGCTGCCGGCATCCCCGTCATCGAGGGCTACGACGAGGCCGATCAGTCCGAGGCCGCGTTCACCGCAGCGGCGGCGCGCATCGGCTTCCCGATCATGGTCAAGGCCGCCGCCGGCGGCGGCGGGCGCGGCATGCGCCTGGTCGCCGAGCCCGCCGCGCTTCCGGCGGCCCTGCGCGCCGCCGCAGCCGAGGCCGCCGCCGCGTTCGGCGATGGGCGGCTGATCCTGGAACGGGCGCTGATCGCGCCGCGCCATGTCGAAATCCAGGTGTTCGCCGACACCGGCGGGCAGATCCTGCATCTCGGCGAGCGCGACTGCTCGGTGCAGCGCCGCCACCAGAAGATCATCGAGGAAGCGCCTTCGCCGGCGCTCTCCGAAGCGCTGCGCGAGGCGATGGGCGCGGCGGCGATCGCGGTCGCCGGGGCCATCGGCTATGTCGGCGCCGGCACCGTCGAATTCCTGCTCGACCGCGATGGCCGCTTCTATTTCATGGAGATGAACACGCGCCTGCAGGTGGAGCACCCGGTGACCGAGCTGGTGACCGGGCTCGATCTAGTCGAATGGCAGCTCCGCATCGCCGGGGGGGAGCCGCTGGCGCTGCGCCAGGACGAGATCGCGCGTGCCGGCCACGCGGTCGAAGTCCGGCTCTGCGCCGAGGAGCCGGCGGATGATTTCCTGCCGCGCACCGGCACGGTGCTGCTCTGGGAACCGGGCCGGGCCGCGCGCTGCGATGCGGCGCTCGCGCCCGGTCTCGCCATCAGCCCGTTCTACGATTCGATGCTGGGCAAGCTGATCGCCCATGGCGCCACTCGCGCCGAGGCGATCGATCGGCTGGTGCGGGCGCTGGAGGAAACCGCCCTGCTCGGCGTTCCCACCAACCGCAATTTTCTCATCCGCCTGCTACGCCACCCCGCCTTCGCGGCAGGCGACACCGTCTCCACCGCATTCATCGCCACCCATTTCCCCGACAACGAGGCCCGCGCCGCGCCTGCCGACGACGCGGCCTGGACGCTGGCCGCCTGGCTCGCCACCGCCGCCTCGCCGGAGGCCGCTGCATGGTCGGAGGCGTGGCGCGGCTGGAGCAATGCCCAGCCGCTGCCGCGGCCCTGGCGGCTCACAACGCTGCCGCCGGTTGCGGCCGAGCGCAGTGGCCAGGCCGAGATCACGCGTGGGCGGGCGGTGATCCGCATGGACGGCGCGGAGACCCTCATCGAAGGCGCGCCCGTCCAAGCCGGGTCCGATGGCCTCGCGCACGTCAGTGGCCTCGCCGTCCGCTACCGATTTGCCTGGCAGGGCGAGGCCTTGTGGCTCAAACTCGGCGCCCATGATCACGTTTTCGTCACGCGAAGCCGGACCAGCCGCGTGCGGCCGCCGGGCGAGACCGGCAGCGATGGTGTGCTGCGCGCGCCGATGAACGGGCGGGTCGTGCAGCTCGCCGCCGCTCCCGGAGACGCCATCGACCGGGGCGCCACCGTGCTCACGCTGGAGGCGATGAAAATGGAAGTAGCCCTGCCGGCGCCCCTGGCCGGCCGCATCGCCGCGCTAGCCGTCGCGCCGGGTGAGCAGGTCGCGCTGGGCCAGATTCTCGGCCGCATCGAACCGGTCGGCTGAGGGGGGCGCGGGGATGGAGACCATGCCGGACTCGCCCGCGCCACTGACGATCGAGCCGGCGCCGAGCCCGTTCCTCACCGCGGATCATCTCGCCTTCCGCGACACGATGCGCCGCTTCGTCGCCCGCGAGATCGAGCCGTTCGCCGACCGCTGGGACGAGGAAGGCGGCTTCCCCCGCCGCCTCTATGAGCGTGCCGCCGATGTCGGCCTGCTCCAGCTCGGCTTTCCGGCGGCGTATGGCGGCGTCGAGGCGGATCCGTTCTACGGCATCATCGCCGCGCAGGAGCTGGCCCGCGCCGGAAGCGGCGGCGTCGCCGCCTCGCTGCTCAGCCACACGATCGGCCTGCCGCCGGTGGCGCTGGCCGGATCCGAGGCGCTGAAACAGCGCGTGCTGCCGAACGTGCTCGCCGGGCGGCGCATCGCCGCGCTCGCCATCACCGAGCCCGGGTGCGGCTCCGACGTCGCCGCCATCGCCACCACGGCGCGGCGCGACGGCGAGGACTACATCGTCAACGGCAGCAAAACCTTCATCACCTCCGGCATGCGCGCCGATTACGTCACCGTCGCGGTGCGCACCGGCGGCGAGGGCCGCGGCGGGATTTCCCTGCTGCTGCTCGAGGCCGGCATGCCCGGCTTCAGTCGCACCGAGCTGCGCAAGATGGGCTGGTGGGCCTCCGACACGGCGACGCTCTATTTCGACGCGGTGCGGGTGCCGGCCGCCAACCTGATCGGGCAGGAGAATGACGGGTTCCGGCTGATCATGCATAATTTCAACCGCGAGCGGCTGGCCATGGCGGCCGGCTGCATCGGCAGTGCCCGGCTCTGCCTGGAGGAGACGGTGAACTATGCCAGGACGCGGCGAACCTTCGGCCGCCCGCTGATCGGCCATCAGGTGGTGCGCCACAAGCTCGCCGACATGGCGATGCATATCGAGGCTTCGCAGGCGTATCTCGAACAGCTCGCCTGGCAGGTGATGCAGGGCGAGAATCCCGTGGCGTCGATCTGCCTGTTGAAGAACCAGGCGACGCAGACGCTGGAATTCTGCGCCCGCGAGGCGGTGCAGACCTTCGGCGGCGCTGGCTATCTGCGCGGCGCCAAGGTCGAACGCATCTATCGTGAGGTGCGCGTCAACGCAATCGGCGGCGGTGCCGAGGAGATCATGCGCGAACTCGCCGCGCGCCAGATGGGATGGGGAGGTCCATGACGCTTCCCGCGACCCGGGTGATCCGCCTCGAACGCCAGGACTGGCGGCTGTTCGCCACCATCGACGACCCGTCGACGCGCAACGCCATGACCGCCGCGCTGACCGACGATCTGTGGGCGATCCTGGAGGCCACGCGCGCCGACCGCTCGCTGCGCGCGCTGATCCTGCAAGGCGCCAACGGCGCCTTCTGCGCCGGCGCGGATCTGAAGCGGGCCGACCGCGCAGGGGCGGTGGCGTCGGACGAGGGCGATCCGATCCTGGCCTCGAACCGGCGCGGCGGCGAGCTGTTCGCCGCTCTCGATGCCCATCCGCTCGTCACCATCGCCGTGGTCGACGGGGCGGCGTTCGGCGGCGGCTTCGGCCTCGCCTGCTGCGCGGACTTCGTCATCGCCGGCCCGCGCGCCCGCTTCGCACTCTCGGAAACCGGGCTCGGCCTGCCACCGGCACAGATCGCGCCCTACGTCGTCGGTCGTCTGGGCCTGCGCCTGGCGCGTCAGCTGGCGCTGAGCGGGCGGCGGCTGGATGGGCCGGCGGCGCTGGCGGCGGGGCTCGCCGATGCCTGCGCGGCGGGCGAGGCGGATATCGCACCCTTGCTCGGGACCATCCTCGCCAATGTCGGAAATTGCGCGCCGGAGGCCAACGCGGTCACCAAGTCGCTGCTGCACCGCGCGCTTCGGGCCGACCCGGCAGCCTATCGCGAGGAGGCGGCGCGGGCCTTCAGCGCCTGTCTGCGCGGGGCGGAGGGGCAGGAAGGCGTGCGGGCCTTCACCGAAAAGCGCCGTCCGGCCTGGGCCGACCCCGCCCGGTCCGGCGTTGCGGGAGGATCTTCATGAGAGAGGGCGGAATGGCACCCCGCACGGTCCGCATCGGCGGCGCGTCCGGGTTCTGGGGCGACAGCGCGATCGCCGTGCCGCAGCTGTTGGCGGGCGGCGGGGTCGACTATCTGGTGTTCGACTATCTGGCCGAGGTCACCATGTCGATCATGGCCCGCGCCCGGGCGAAGGACCCGGAAGCCGGCTACGCGCATGATTTCGTCGGCATGATCGCCCGCGCACTGCCGCAGCTGGAGGCGGGGGGGATCAAGGTCGTGGCCAACGCCGGCGGGGTCAATCCGCGCGCCTGCGCCCGCGCGCTGGAGGCGAAAATCGCCGCCGCCGGCAGCCGGCTCAAGGTCGGCCTCGTGCTCGGCGACGATCTGCTGGACCGCGCGGAGGCCTATCGCGCCGCCGGCACGCGCGAGATGTATACCGGCGCGCCGCTGCCGCCGGCGTTGTGGAGCATGAACGCCTATCTCGGCGCGCGCCCGATCGCCGCGGCGCTCGACCGGGGCGCGGACATCGTCATCACCGGCCGCTGTGTCGACAGCGCGGTGACGCTGGGCATCGGCATCCACGCCTTCGGCTGGCCGCCCCAGGCCTTCGATCTGCTCGCCGGCGGCGCGCTCTGCGGCCATATCCTCGAATGCGGCGCACAGGCCACGGGTGGTCTGCATACGGACTGGGAGCGCACCGGGGACTGGGCCGATATCGGCTATCCGTTGGCCGAGCTCGCCGCGGACGGCAGCTTCATCGTCTCCAAACCACCCGGCACCGGCGGGCTGGTCAGCCCGGCGACCGTCGGCGAACAGCTGCTCTACGAGATCGGCGATCCGCGCGCCTATCTGCTGCCGGACGTGAGCTGCGACTTCACGCGGGTCAGCATCGAGTCCGCCGGGCCGGAGCGCGTGCGGGTGAGCAATGCCAGCGGCCGCCCGCCCACGGCCAGCTACAAGGTCAGCGCGACGTACCAGGATGGCTACCGCGTCGGCGCGTTTCTCAGCATCGCGGGGCTGGACGCAGCGCGGAAGGCCGAAGCCGTGGCCGATGCGGTGCTGCGGCGCTGCGGGCGGATGCTGATGGCGATGAACCTGCCGCCCTACACCGAGACCAGCGTGGAAGTGATCGGCGCCGAGGCCGCCTATGGCCCGCATTCGCGCGCGCGGGGGGCGCGGGAGGTCAACCTCAAGCTCGGCGCGCGCCATCCGGACCCGAAGGCGCTCGAACTGCTGGTGCGGGAACTGACCTCCTCCGGCACCTCGATGTCGCCGGGGATCAGCGGCATGGGCGGCAACCGGCCGAAGGTGATGCCGGTGGTGCGGCTGTTTTCCTGCCTGGTGCCCAAGGCCGATGTGCCGGTGACGGTGGAAATCGCCGGCGTCGCCACCGCCGCACCGGCGACGCTGGCCGGCGATTTCGATCCCGCTGCGTTGCCGCCCGATCGCCCCGGGGAAATCGCGCAGACCCCACCTGGCGCGCCGACCGTGCCGCTGATCGCGCTTGCCTGGGGCCGCAGCGGTGACAAGGGGGACAGCGCCAATATCGGTGTGATGGCGCGCCGACCGGCCTTCCTGCCATACATCCGCGCCGCGCTGACCGAGGCCGCGGTAGCCGATTTCTTCGCCCACCATCTGCGCGGTCGTGTCCAGCGGTTCGAGGTGCCCGGCATCAACGGGCTCAATTTCCTGCTCCACGAGGTGCTGGGCGGCGGCGGCGTGGCTTCCTTGCGCAATGATCCGCAGGGCAAGGCGTTCGCGCAGATGCTGATGGATTATCCCATTCCGGTGACGCCGGCGATCGCGGCCGAGTGCAGCGCATGATCACGCTCTATCACTGCGCCAGCGCCCGCTCGTTCCGCGTCCTCTGGGCGCTGGAAGAGCTCGGCCTGCCCTATCGGCTGGAGATGTTGCCGTTCCCGCCGCGGGTGCACCAGAAGACCTATCTCGCGATCAATCCGCTCGGAACGGTGCCGCTCCTGATCGATGGCGCCACGCGGATGACCGAGTCGGCCGCGATCTGCCAGTATCTCGCCACCCGCTACGGCCCGACGCCGCTCGCCGTCGGTGCCGATGAGCCCGGCTACGGCGCCTTTCTCAATTTCCTCGACTTCGGCGAGGCATCACTGACGTTCCCGCAAGCCCTGGTGCTGCGCTATTCGCGCCTGGAGGCGGGACGCGGGCTCGGTGTCGTGGCAGAGGATTACACGCGCTGGTTCGCCGGCCGGCTGCGCGGCGTCGATGCCGTCGTGGCCACCGAGCCCTATCTCGCCGCCGGGCGCTTCACCGCCGCCGACATATCCGTCGGCTACGCCCTGATGCTGGCCGAAATTCTCGGTCTGGACACGCATTTCTCCGATGCGGTCGCGGCCTATTGGCGCCGCCTCGCGGCACGGGAGGGCTACCGGCGCGCCCTCGCCGCCCAGGGCCAGAGCGCGTGGGTCGATCAGCTAGAGCACGGTCCGACCTGATGGAATCATCTGGTCGGACGGTCGTGCTCTAGAAACCTATGACTCTAGAGCAACGTATCTCCGATCGGCCCGAGCCGGAACGGCTCGGTCAGATCGGAGGTTGCTCTAGCGGCAAGACCGATCACCTGAACCGGAACCAGACTCGCGGGGGGACAATGACGATGCAAGGCCTGATGATGGACATGCCGTTGCTGCTGTCCATGTTCATCGAGCATGCCGGGCGCTACCACGGCGCGACGGAGGTGGTCGCGCGCGAGCTCGACGGGCGCATCCATCGCAGCAACTATGCCGAGGTGCATCGGCGGACGCAGCGCATGGCGAAGGCGCTGCACCGCCTCGGTGTCGGCGAGGGCACGCCGGTCGCAACGCTGGCTTGGAACACCCACCGGCACTTCGAGATGTTCT
The DNA here is from genome assembly GCA_027449745.1 of Acetobacteraceae bacterium. Lineage (GTDB taxonomy): Bacteria > Pseudomonadota > Alphaproteobacteria > Acetobacterales > Acetobacteraceae > JAJZVV01. The sequence goes on from DAIDKZ010000182.1 coordinate 9,266, forward strand.
ACGCCGCGCCGGGCAGCGGCGCCGTGCTGCACACGGTCAATCCCCGGCTGTTCCCCGAACAGCTCGTCTACATCATCAATCATGCCGAGGATCGCTGGCTGTTCATCGACCGGCTGACGCTGCCGATCGCCGAGGCGATCGCGCCGCGCCTCACCAGTGTCGTCGGCTACGTCATCATGGCCGACGCCAGCGACATGCCGGAAACGAAGCTGCCGAACGTCCATTGCTACGAAACACTGATCGCCGCCGAGGATGAGCGGGATTTCGCCTGGCCCTCGTTCGACGAGCGCAGTGCGGCGACGATCTGCTACACCTCCGGCACGACCGGCAACCCCAAGGGCGTCGTCTATTCGCACCGGGCGCTGGTCTTGCAGACCCTCGTGGGCGGTTCCTTCGGGTTCTTCCCCGATCACGGCGACGGCATGCTCGAAGTGATGATGCCGATGGCGCCGCTGTTCCACGGCAATGCCTGGAACATGCCGTTCTCGGCCTGCTACACCGGCTCCAAGCTCGTGCTGCCCGGGCGCAACTACGAACCGGAGAAGCTCTACGAACTCATCGAGGGTGAGGGCGTGACCATCACCGCCGGCGTGCCGAGCTTCTGGCTGATCCTGCTCGATTGGCTCGGGCGCAGCGGCAAGCGCTTCTCGACCCTGCGGATGTCGCTTTCCAGCGGCTCGGCGCCGCCGCGCAGCATGGTCGAACGTCTGGATCGGGACTACGGCGTCAGCTACATCCAGGCCTGGGGCATGACCGAGGCGCTGATGGCGACAATGCCGACGCCGAAGCCCGGCAGCGACATGGACGATTTCGACGCGCGCATCGATCTGCGCATGAAGTCCGGCCGCATCGCCTGCGGCGTCTCGGCGCGCATCGTCGATGACGCGGGAAAGGCGCTGCCGGCGGATGGCCAGGCGCTCGGCCATCTTCGGGTGAAATCGCCCTGGATCGCATCCGGTTACCTCAAGGGCGGCGAGGCGCTCGACCCCGAGGGCTACCTCATCACCGGGGATATGGCGGTCATCGATCCCGACGGCTATGTCACGCTGCGCGACCGGTCCAAGGACGTGATCAAGTCGGGCGGCGAGTGGATCAGCTCGATCGAGCTCGAGAATGCCGCGGCCAGCCATCCGGACGTGCTGCTCGCCGCGGTGATCGCGGTGCCGCATCCGAAATGGCAGGAGCGTCCGTTGCTGCTCGTGGTCCGCCGCGAGGGGACGACGTTGGATGCGGCGACCCTGCTCGCGCATATCCAGCCGCAGGTGGCAAGCTGGTGGTTGCCCGACGCGGTCGAGTTCCTCGACGCGTTTCCGATGACGGCGACGGGCAAGATCCACAAGCTGACGCTGCGCGAGCGCTACCGCGACTACGCCCCGGCGCCGTGATCCGTTGCCCGGACGCGGCGAGGAGGGACGATCCGCCCGCCCCGCGCCCGGGCCATGGCAACCCTGCGCGTGCGCCAGCGTCCCGCCGTTGATTTTCTGCTATGGCGGACGGCGTCGGATGGCCGCCGTTGGGGGGTTGAGCATGAAGGGGCGCATGCGCCTGCACTATGCGTGGGTGGTGATGGCCGTCACCTTCGTCACGCTGCTGGTCGGGGCCGGCACCCGCGCTGCACCGGGAGTGCTGATCGTGCCGCTGGAGCGCGAATTCGGCTGGTCGAACGCGACCATTTCCTTCGCCATCGCGCTCAACATCCTGCTCTACGGCCTCGCCGGCCCGTTCGCCGCGGCGCTGCTGCAACGCTTCGGCCTGCGTCGCTGCATGGCGCTGGCACTGGCCCTGATCGCGACTGGGGTCGCGCTCACCACGGTGATGCGCACGGCCTGGCAGCTCGCCCTGCTCTGGGGCGCCGTCGTCGGCGTCGGCTCGGGGGTGATTGCGCTGGTGCTGGGCGCGACCGTGGCGGCGCGGTGGTTCGCCGTGCGCCGCGGGCTGGTGATGGGGGTTCTGACCGCCAGCACCGCGACCGGCCAGCTCATCTTCCTGCCGGTCCTCGCCCGTCTCGCCGACGCCTATGGCTGGCGGGCGGTTTCCGTCACCATCGCCGCCGCGGCAGCGGCGCTGATCCCGCTGGTTGTCCTGCTGATGCGCGACGAACCGGCCGATCTCGGCGTTCCGCCCTATGGCGGGACGGCGGTGGAACCGGCGCCGCGCCGGGCCAATCCGCTCGGCACCGCGCTCTCCGCCCTGGCCACCGGGGCGCGGAGCCGGGATTTCTGGCTGCTCGCTGGCAGCTTCTTCATCTGCGGCGCCTCGACCAACGGGCTGATCGGCACGCATCTGATCCCGGCCTGCATCGATTACGGCATACCGGCCGTGACCGGGGCGAGCCTGCTGGCGGCCATGGGCATCCTCGACCTCGCCGGCACCACCGGCTCCGGCTGGCTCTCCGATCGGCTCGACAATCGTTCGCTGCTGGCATGGTACTACGGGTTGCGCGGCCTGTCCCTGCTCTACCTGCCATTCGCGTTTCAGTGGTCGTTCTGGGGCTTGTCGCTGTTCGCGGTGTTCTATGGGCTGGACTGGATCGCCACCGTACCCCCGACGGTCCGGCTGGCAGCGCGCAGCTTCGGCGAACAGCGGGCGCCGGTGTTTTTCGGCTGGATCGCAGCTTCGCACCAGCTCGGCGCGGCCGCTGCGGCCTGGCTCGCCGGGCTCGCGCGGGTCGGGCTCGGTACCTACGCGCTGGCGTTCACCATTTCCGGCGGGCTGTGCCTGCTCGCCTCGGTGCTGGTGATGCTTATCGGTCGTGGCCGTGCCCCGATGCCGGTGCTCGCAACCGAGGCAGGGTAACTCCCGTCGGCCGGCCGTGAGGCTCAGTCGAGCAGCACCCCGCGCTGCCGCAGGAACCCGAGCAACGGAAGCAAGGGTAGGCCAAGGATGGCGCTATGCTCGCCCTCGACGCGATCGAACAATAGCGCTCCCGGACCTTCCAGCCGGTAGGCACCGACGCTGCCGGTGAGATGTTCGCCTTCGATCGCGAGATAGGCCTCGAGCGCGGCCTCGGAGAATGACCGCATATGGAGCCGGGGCCGCGCCAGATGGTGCCAGACGCGCTGGCCAGCGACGACGCAGATCACGGCCGTCTCCAACACGTGCCATTGACCGCGCAGGGTCTGGAGCTGGGCACGCGCCGCCGTTTTGTCGATTGGCTTGTCGAACCAGGTGGTTTCCTGGACCAGGATCTGGTCGGCGCCGATGACCAGTGCCTCGGGATTGCGCCGAGACAACCGCTGGGCCTTGGTTTCGGCGAGCAGCAGCGCAGCATCGCCGGCGCTCGCCCCCTCGCGGCGGGCCGCTTGCTTCAGGGCCTGCTCGTCCACCGCGGCGGGAAGGGCGCGAAAGACGAGCCCGCATGCCGCGAGCAGGGCGCGCCGAGCTGGCGAGGCGCTGGCCAGGATCAGCGCCGGTGTCGGCGCTTGCAGCGACGGCGCAATCATGGCTCCGAGCCGGCCTCGGACTGTTTGCGGCGGCGCGCGTGCCAGGCATCCATGAGCTGCACCACCGTCGCCGCCGTCTCCTCGATCGAGCGGCGAGTGACGTCTATCACCGGCCAGCCATGCCGGGCGCAGAGCCGTCGCGCCCAGAGAAGCTCCGCCTGCACCGACTCCTCGTCGACATATTCGTTGCTGTCATGACGGTTGGGCGGCGAGGCACCGATGAGACGGAGCCGATGACGGCGAATCTCGATCAGGGCACGAGCATCGAGCGTGAGCCCGATCACCGGGCAGCGCACGCCGGCCAGTCCTTCCGGCTCCGGCAGGCCCGGCACCAGCGGGATATTGGCCGCCTTGATCCCGCGATTGGCGAGATAGAAGCAGGTCGGCGTCTTGGAACTGCGGGAGACCCCCACCAGCACCACGTCGGCCTCCGCCATGCCGGGCTGGGCCTGGCCGTCGTCATGGGCCAGCACGTAGTGCATGGCGTCGATGCGCTGGAAGTAATCGGCGTTCAGCACGTATTGCCGCCCCGGCCGCGCCCCGGCGGGCTCGCCGATATACTCGGCCAGCAGGTTCATCACCGGGTCCAGCACGTTCACCACCGGCACCGCCAGCCGCTGGCAGGCCGCCTCCAGATCCGCCCGCAGCGCGCGATCGACCAGGGTGGAGAGCACCGGGCCGGGCTCCGCCTCGATCCCCTCCAGCACGCGGTGCAGCTGAAAGCGGGTGCGGATCAGGCTCCAGCGATGCGGGGTGATCTGCACATGCTCGAACTGCACCGTGGTGGCGCGCGCCAGAGCGTTCAGCGTCTCGCCGGTGGCGTCGGAGACCAGATGGAGGTTGATGCGGTCGCGCGGCATCAGTGCGTCGGGTAGCTGCGCGGGTAGGTGATCTGCCCGGCCGGCCCGGGCGGCGACGGCGCCCCCTTCTTGCCGCACCCGGCCAACGCCAGTGCCGCCATCAGCGCGGCAAGCAGCAGTCCCGCCCTCATGCCAGCGCCGCCCGCCAGCGCGCCGCCTGCGCGCCCACGTTCGCCGGCGCGGTGCCGCCGTAGCTGGTCCGCGAGGCCACCGAAGCTGTCACCCCCAGCACCGCGAAGACATCCGCGGTGATCGCCGGGCAGACCGACTGCATCTCGGCCAAAGACAGGCCGGACAGATCGACCCCGCGCGCCTCCGCCAGCGCCACCAGCCGCCCGGTGGCGTGATGCGCATCGCGGAACGGCAGGCGCAGCACCCGCACCAGCCAATCGGCGAGATCGGTCGCGGTGGCGTAGCCGGCCCCGGCGGCGGCGGCCATCCGCGCCGCGTCGGGGCGCAGATCGCGCACCATGCCGGCACTCGCCGCCAGCGCCAGGGTCCAGGCGGCGGCGGCGTCGAACACCCCCTCCTTGTCCTCCTGCATGTCCTTGGCATAGGCCAGCGGCAGGCCCTTCATCACCGTCAGCAGCCCGACCAGCGCCCCGGCCATGCGCCCGGTCTTGGCCCGCACCA
>DAIDKZ010000183.1 GCA_027449745.1 Acetobacteraceae bacterium
CGCACGCGCTCAGCGAAGCGCTGCTGCCGCCGGGCCTCGAAGACGAGTACCACCGCGACGCCGATCACCATCAGCAGCGCGAACAGCCCGATAAGAAGCAGGGGCAGGGTCACGACAGGCTCTTGCGGATGGTCATGCGCATGATGCCGGTGCCCGTGCTCAGCAGGCCGACCGCCACCGCGATCAGCCGCTTGCCCTCCGGCGTGCTGAACAGCACCTCGATATAGCTCGGGTTGATCAGATAGAGCCCGAGCGCCGCAACGCCCGGCAGTGCGGTGAGCACGCCGGCCGAGGTGTTCGCCTCACTCGCCAGCGCCTTGCCGCGCGCCTTGAGGGCGACGCGCTTGCGGATGACGTCGGCCAAAGTCTCGATGGTTTCAGCGAGTCCGCCGCCGGTCTGCGCCTGCAGCGACAGCGCGGTACCGAAGAAGCGGTATTCCGGCAGGCCGGTGAATTCGCCCATCCGCCGGACCGCGTCCTCCAGCGGCACACCGATCGCGATCTCGTCGGCGAGCCTGGAGAAGGCGCGCGCGGTTGGCTGGGGGCTCTCGCGGGCAACGATGCGGATCGCCTCGCTCACCGGGATGCCGACGCGCACCGAACGGACGATCATGCCAAGCGCATCGGGAAACTGGGTGAACAGCGTATTGGCATAGCGACGCGCGAAGAAGCGGAAAAACGAACGGCTGAGCCACAGCGCGGCCGGCACGATGAGGATGAACGCGCCAGCGCCGATCAGGTTCGACAGCAGTCCGATCGCGATCCGCGCGATGACGGCCGCCGTGGCGACGATCACCCACCAGCGCATCGGATAGAGCTCCGGCCGGTCGGGATTGAACCCGAGCACGCCGGCGGCGCGGTGCCAGAAATCCTCCTTCGGCGTGCGTGCGCTCGTGCGGCGCAGCGTCGCCTGGCGCTGGCGGCTCGGCGCGTGTGGCGCCACGACGGCTTCCATGCGGGAGCGGAAGCGCTCGCCCCGCGCCTGCGCGCGCACCAGCGACAGGCCGCTCAGCCCGAGGCCGCCGAGCAGGAGCAGGCCACCGGCCAGCATCGTCTGAAGATTCATCGCGATTCGCCCTCTTCGAGCGCGGCGATCCAGGCGCGGTCGAGGCCGAAATAGGTCAGGCGATCATGGAAGCTGGGACGAGCGCGGCCGACGCGGTAATGGCCATGCAGCTTCCCGTCGAGGGTCTCGCCCAGAATCTCGAACTGGAAGATGTCGTTTAGGATGACGACGTCGCCTTCCATCCCAACCACCTCGGTAACCTGCGTCACCCGCCGAACGCCGTCGCGCTGGCGTTCGACCTGAACGATGAGATCGACCGCGCCGACGATCTGCGTGCGGATGGCGCGCGAGGGCAGGCCCATGTTGCCCATTTGCACCATGTTCTCGATGCGCGTCAGCGCATCGCGGGTGTTGTTGGCATGGATGGTGGACATCGAGCCGTCATGGCCGGTGTTCATCGCCTGCAGCATGTCGAACGCTTCGCCGCTGCGCACCTCGCCGATGATGATGCGGTCCGGGCGCATACGCAGCGCGTTGCGCACCAGGTCGCGCTGGGTCACCTCGCCCTTGCCTTCGAGATTGGTCGGCCGCGTTTCCATACGCACCACGTGCGGCTGCTGCAGCTGCAGCTCGGCGGCATCCTCGACGGTGATGATGCGTTCGGTGGGCTCGATCAGCCGCGACATCGCGTTCATCATCGTGGTCTTGCCCGACCCGGTGCCGCCCGAGATGATGACGTTGAGCCGCGCCCGCGAGCCGATCTCGAGAATGCGCGCGACCTGCGGGGTGAGCGAGCCGAATTCTACGAGCTTGGCGAAATCGATGACACGGCGAGAGAATTTCCGAATCGAGAGATAAGGCCCGTCGAGCGCCAGCGGCGGAAAGACGATGTTGACGCGCGAGCCGTCCTTCAGGCGCGCATCGACCATCGGGCTCGCTTCGTCGATCCGCCGCCCCACGGCGGTGGCGATGCGCTGGCAGATATTCGCCAGATGCCCGGTATCGCGGAAGCGCGCCGCCGACAGCGCCACCTTGCCGGCGCGTTCGACGAACACGCGCTCGGGCCCGTTGACCATGATGTCGGCGACGGCTTCGTCTTCGAGCAGCGGTTCGAGCGGGCCGAGCCCGAGCATGTCGTCGACGAGGTCGCCGGCCAATTCCCGCTGCTCGCGCGCATTGATCTGGATGCGCTTTTCGGTGGCGATCTCGGCGATCAGCCGTTCCACCTCTTCCGCCAGGCGCTCGGCCGACAGCGTCGCGACGACCGTCGGGTCGATCCGCGCGAGGCAGAGGGTTCTGAGTTCGGCCAGCGGCCCCAGCGACGGCAGGCGCACCGGCTCGGAGCGGGGTTCGGGCGGCTGAGCGCCGGCGGCGGCCGGATCGGGTTCATTGCGCCGGCGGCCGAAGGTAGGACGCAGCGTCTCGCTCATCGCCAGAACCGGAACAGGCGGCGGCGGCGTCCGGCCCCGCTCAGAAGCTCGCTGTTCTTGGCGCCGAGCGAGGATTCGAGCAGGCGCACGAAGGCGACCTCACGCGCCAGCGCGGTGATGCCCTCGCGGAACGCGCCGCGCATCGCCGCCTCCGGCTGGCCCATGCTCGCAGCGTGGGCGACATAGCGCGGCAGGTCGGGAATGACGACGTCCACCTTGGTGTTGAGCGCCTGCTCCACCTGCGCGCGGGTGAGCCCGCCGGGCAGGCCGAGACGGTTCAGCACCAGCACCGGCCGGCGCGGCTGCAGCGCGCCGTTCGGCAGTTCGAGCAGACGCAAGGTTTCGCGCACGGCCGCGAGCGTCGGCTGCATCACGAGCACGCGCTGATGGGCGAGATTGAGCAGGTCGCGATTGAGTTGAACCGGAATGAACGGGACGTCGGCGACGACGAAATTGTAGCGCCGCCGCAGCGCATCGAGCAGGCGCGCCGCCGCGCCGGGCGCGTAGGTCGGCTGTTCCGAAAGCCGCTCCTCGCCGGCGAGCACGAACAGCCGCTCGGCCACCGGCTGCGCCGAACGCTCGACGAACAATTCGTCGATCCGCTGCGGCGCCTCGATCGCCGAGCGCAGGCCGGAGCCGGTCTTGGCATCGAGCAGCAGGGCCGCGGTGCCGAGATGCAGATCGGGATCGAGCAGGACCGTATGGCGGCGGGCGAGCACGCCGAAATACCAGGCCAGCAGGGCCGCGATCGTCGATGCGCCGGAGCCGCCCCTGGCGCCGGTGACAGTGACCACGCGCCCGCCATGCACCGCTTCGGCTACCGTGCGGTCGCTGGTGAGCAGCGGGCCGAAATGCCGTGCCACCATGTCGCGCGTCAGCGGCTTGTAGAGATACTCCAGCGCGCCCAGGCCGCGGGTGACCTGGCGATAGAAATTGACGTTCTCGAGGTCGCCGATCACGAGCACGCGCACGTCCGGCTCGACGACGTCGGAGAGATCGGCGAGCGCGGTGAGCGGCTGCTCCTCGCCGCTGACGTCGATGATCAGCGTCTTCGGCGTCGGCATCTTCTGCAAGGCGGCGATCGCCTGGCGGACATTGCCGCGCCGCACCACCATGCCGCCCGGCGCCGCCTCGACCAGCACCTCGCGCATCACCAGTTCGGATTCGGCGTCGGCGAGGAAGGCGAGCAGCGGCACGCGCTCCGGCCGGCCGGTGGCGGCTTCCTCCGCGCGGGCAGGGGCGGCGACATCGTCGGGCATCAGGGGCCTCCGCCACCGGCCGATGGCGCGCCGCCACCGCCGCCACCGCCGCCGCCGGAAATGGTGCCCCCGGTGGTGTCGACCGCAGGCAGGGACTTGACATGGTCGGTGCGCAGCCGCTTCACCGCGGCGGCGGCGAGATCGCCGCTGCTGCCGGCGTCGCTCTGGCCCTTCGCGAGATCGGTCGGGGTCGCGACCATGGTGCCGAGATTGGCCTCGTTGGCGCCGGTCGGGTTCCACATCCCCTCCCGCCGGTAGGGATCGAGGTAGGTGCAGCCGGCGAGCGACAGGAACAGCGCCGCGGCGAGCGGCAGGAGCGGAAGCGGGCGGCTCGATCGGGCAGCGCGGGGCGCGGGCATGGGGCGGCTCACTGGACGATGAATCCGGCATCGCCCGGCACGCGCAGCGGCGCCGCGGGTGCGGTGCGAGCGGTCTGGCGCAGCAGGAAGATGCGCTCGATGTCGTTCGGCATGCGCCAGCCGTCGGTGGGCAGGCGGATCGCCGACGGATCGCTGGTCGGGCGCACGATGTAGGGCGTGACGACGATGACCAGCTCCGTTTCCGCGCGCTGGAAGCTGGTCGAGCGGAACAGCGCGCCGAGGATCGGCAGATCGGCGAGCCCGGGGACGCCCTGATCCGCCTGGTTGGTGCTGTCCTGCAGCAGGCCGGCGATGGCGAAACTCTGGCCGCTGCCGAGCTCGACCGTGGTATCGGCCCGGCGCACGGTCAGCGCCGGGATGGTGAAGGTGCCGTTGCCTACTCCCGAGGCCAGCTGCACCGCCCCCTGCGTGGTGAGCTCGCTCACCTCGGGGCGCACATGCAGGCTGATCCGCCCGGCGGAGAGCACCGTCGGAACGAACGTGAGCTGCACGCCATATTGCTGGAACTGCACCGAAACGGCGCCGAGTCCCTGGGACATCGGGATCGGGAACATGCCGCCGACCAGGAAGCTCGCCGTCTCGCCGCTCATCGTCGTGAGATTGGGCTCGGCGAGAACATGAATGAGGTTGTCGGTCGCCAGCGCGTCGATGACACTGTTCACCGTGTTCCCGATGTTGGCCCCGGTGAGGGTGGCCGCGCCGGACGTGTTGAACGAGAGCGCGTTGGAGGTGAGGAAGTTGATCGTGCCGACCCGGCCGAGATTGCCGAGCGCGCTCCAGTTGATGCCGAACTCGCGGATGACGGTGCGCGACATTTCGGCGATGCGGACGCGCAGATTGACCTGCATGCCGGCGCTGACGACGAGGCGGTTATCGAGCTTCTGACCGGGCATCAGATAGGCCTGGGCGGCCTCGGCGGCGCGGTCCGCCTGCCCTGGGGTGGGCACCTCGCCGCTCAGCAGCAATCCCGTCGGCGTCGCGCGCACGGTCACGGCGCTGCCTGGGATCTGGCGGGCGATGGTGGCGCTGACCTCGTCGGCGCTGAAGGCTGATGGGCGAACGGTAACGGCGTATTGGGCGACCGCGTGGCCGGCGGCATCGAGCGCGGCAATGGTCGTGGCGCCGGGGGCGACGCCGAAGACGAACAGGGTCGTCGGGCTGGCCGGGCGCACCTCGGCCACTTTCGGGTCGGCGGCGAACACGTTGGCCACGGCGGCGCCAAGCGTGACGATGCGGCCGGTGCCGGCGGTGAGCGCGATCGCGTGCGCCGTGTCGGCGGGCGCGC
>DAIDKZ010000184.1 GCA_027449745.1 Acetobacteraceae bacterium
TCGGTCAGATCGGAGGTTGCTCTAGCGCACGGCCCCGGCCTCGCGCAGCGCCGCGATCTCGGCGGGCGCGAACCCGGCCGCTTCGAGCACCTGATCGGTCGCCGCGCCTGGCGCCGTGGGCGGCACTGGGTGCGCCGCGGCGCTGCGCGAGAAGCGCGGCGCCGGCGCCGGCTGGGTAACGCCGCCGACATCCAGAAACGCCTCCCGTGCGAGCGCGTGCGGGTGAGACGCAGCCTCCGACAGCGATCGCACGCCGGCGACGCAGGCGTCGGTACCCTCCAGCGTCGTGCACCATTCGGCGCGGGTGCGGGCGGCGAAAATCCCCACCAGCCGGGCGCGCATCGCGGGCCAGACGGCGCGGTCATACTGACGGGTGACGAAGTCCGGTTCCAGCCCGATGCGCTCGGCCAGTTCGGCGAAGAATTTCGGCTCCAGCGCGGCGACGGAGACGAACCGGCCATCGGCCGTGGCGTACGTGTCGTAGAACGGCGCCCCACCGTCGAGCAGGTTTTCGCCGCGGGTCTCGCGCCAGCGTCCGGCCGCCAGCCAGGCAAAGAACGGCGCCATGAGCAGGGCCGCGCCATCCACCATCGCCGCGTCCACCACCTGCCCCCGCCCCGACCGGCCACGCTCTAGCAGGGCGGCGAGGATGCCGACGACGAGGAACATGGTCCCGCCGCCATAGTCGCCGACCAGGTTGAGCGGCGGCACCGGCCGATCCCCGGCCCGGCCGATGCCGTGCAGGGCGCCGGCGAGGGAGATGTAATTCAGATCGTGACCCGCCGCCTGCGCCAGCGGCCCGGTCTGGCCGAACCCGGTCATGCGCGCGAAGACCAGACGCGGATTGCGCGCATGGCAGGCCTCCGGCCCGAACCCGAGCCGTTCGGCGACGCCGGGGCGAAACCCTTCGATGAGCACGTCCGCCCCGTCCAGCAGCCGGAGCAGAACGGCGAGCCCCTGGGGCTGCTTGAGGTCGAGGGCGATCCGCCGGCGGTTGCGCAGCACCACGTCCTGCCCCGGGGCGAGCGCCAGCGCGCCTTGCTCGGTCTCGGTGCGATCAACGCGGATCACCTCCGCGCCCAGATCGCCGAGCAGCATCGCCGCCAGCGGTCCAGGCCCGATGCCGGCCAATTCGATGATCCGCATCCCGGCCAATGGCCCCATCGCGACCTCCCGGCGCCGCCGCGCGCGCCTCTGTCGGAGGATGCGGCAGGGCGCTACACTCGGGGCAAAGGAAACGCCAGGCAAGGACCGACCCCATGGACACGCACCCCGATCGTGCCGCCCTCTCTGCCCGCCCGGTGATGACGGCGGGCCACGAGCAGTTCCGCGTCCAGGTGCGGCGCTTCGTGGAGCGCGAAATCGTGCCGCATCACCGCCAATGGGAGCATGAGGGCATCGTGCCCCGGGCGCTGTGGCGGGCGGCCGGGGCGCAGGGGCTGCTGTGCTGCACCCTGCCGGAGGAATATGGCGGCGCGGGCGCGGATTTCGGCTATTCCGCCGTCGTCGTCGAGGAACTGGCCCGGGCCTCCGCCTCCGGCGTCGCCTTCCCGCTGCATTCGGACATCGTCGTGCCCTACATCGCCCGCTACGGCGACGAGGTGCAGAAGCGGCGCTGGCTGCCGAAGATGGCGGCGGGCGAGATCATCACCGCCATCGCCATGACCGAGCCGGGAACGGGCAGCGATCTGCAGTCGATCCGCACCAGCGCGCGGCGCGAGGGCGACGAGTATGTCATCAATGGCCAGAAGACCTTCATCAGCAGCGGGCAGAATTGCGGTCTGGTCATCGTCGTCGCCAAGACGGACCCCTCGAAGGGCGCCAAGGGCACCAGCCTGATCTGCGTCGAGGAGGGCACCAAGGGCTTCGTCAAGGGCCGCAAGCTGGAAAAGATCGGCCGCCACGCCGCCGACACCTCGGAACTGTTCTTCGAGGATGTGCGCGTGCCGGTGGCCAACCGGCTCGGCGAGGAGGGCCAGGGATTCCGCTACCTGATGCAGGAACTGGCGCAGGAGCGCCTCATCATCGCCCTCGGGGCCGCCGCGACGATGGAGACGATGCTGGCCGAGACCATCGCCTACACGCGCGAGCGCACCGCCTTCGGCACCAAGGTCTTCGATTTCCAGAACACCCGCTTCAAGCTCGCCGAGGCCAAGGCGCAGGCCTCGATGTATCGCATCTTCGTCGATCACTGCCTGGCGCTGCATCTGGAGCGCCGCCTCACGCCGGACCTCGCCGCCGCCGCCAAGCTCAACGGCACCGACATGCTCTGCCGTCTGCTCGATGATTTCCTGCAGATGCACGGCGGCTACGGCTATATGAGCGAATACGCCATCGGCCGCGCCTGGGCCGATGCGCGGGTCGGGCGCATATACGGGGGCAGCAACGAGATCATGAAGGAAATCATCGCCCGCACCCTGTAACCGATGGCCGCGAACGGACGCAGACCAAGCCGATGAACCCGTTGACCCGCCGCGCCGCGCTGTTCGGCGCCTGCGCCTGCTGCGCGCTGGCGACGCGGCGCACCGCGGCGGCGCCGAGCGATTTCGCCGAAATCGCCCCCGGCATGTTCTTCCGCCGTGGCCTGGATGCCGAGGCGAGCGCCACGAACGCTGACGCCATCGCCAATACCGGCTTCATCGTCGGCGCGGACTCCGTCGCCGTGATCGATCCGGGCGGCAGCCTGGCGGATGGCCAGGCGCTGCGCGCGGCCATCGCCGCCCGCACGACGCGGCCGGTGCGCTTCGTGGTGCTCTCCCATGTCCATCCGGACCATATCTTCGGCGCCGCCGCCTTCACCGAGGGCGCGCCGCGGATCGTCGGCCATGCAAGCCTGCCCGCCGCCCTGGCCACGCGAGGCGAGTATTACCGGCGGCACCTCACCGAACTCCTCGGCGCCGAGGCGGCGGGCTCCGTCATCGTCCCGGACCTGCTGGTGAGCGATACCCAGACGCTCGATCTCGGCGACCGGCGCCTCACCGTTCGCGCCCATCGCCCGGCGCACACCGACACCGACCTGACGCTGTTCGACGGCCAGACCAGCACGCTGATCGCCGCCGACCTGCTGTTCATCGGCCGCGTGCCCTCGTTCGACGGCGACCTCAAGGGCTGGCTCGCCGAGCTCGACGGGCTCGCCGCGATCCGCGCGGCGCGCGTGGTGCCCGGCCACGGGCCGGTGACGACGGACTGGCCCGCGGCAGCGGCGGACCTGCGCCGCTACCTGAACCTTCTGCTCACCGAAACCCGCGCCGCGATCGCCGCCGGGGTGCCGATCGAGCAGGCCGCCACCCAAGTCGCTGTCACCGAACGCGGGCGCTGGGCGCTGTTCGACGACTACAACCCACGCAACGTTCTCACCGCCTACCACCAGCTCGAATGGGAATAGAGGAGCGCACGACATGATCCCACGCCGTGACCTTCCGCTGCTGCTGCTCGGGGGCACGCTCGCCGCCGCCCGCCCGGCATGGGCCGACGAGGAGGAGGACAAGCGCGCCGCACGCTGGAAAGAGGTCCGCGAGGCCATTTTCGGCGACCGCGCCATCGGCGACGGCAGCGGCGTGATCGGGCTCGAAGCGCCGCCGCGCGCCGAGGATGCCGCGCTCGTGCCGGTCGCGCTCCTGGTCAAGGACCCGGCCCAGGTCAGCGGCGTCTATCTCGTCATCGACGGCAATCCCGGCCCGCTCGCCGCCCATGTCCATTTCGGCGCCCTGGCCGACCCGAGCCGGCTGACGCTGCGCGTGCGCGTCGATCAATATACCGACATGCACGCGGTGGCCGAAACGCGGACCGGCGAGCTGTTCGCGGTCAGCCGCTACGTCAAGGCCGCCGGCGGCTGTTCGACGCCGATGGGCTCGCAACTCGATGCGTCGCTCTCCGATGCCGGCTTCATGCGGCTGCGGCTGATCGGTCCGGTGGTGCCGGGCCATCCGATCCAGGCGCTGCTGATGGTACGGCATCCGAACTTCAACGGCATGCAGATGGACCCCGTCACGCGCAACTTCACGCCGGCGCGCTTCATCCAGACCGTCGATATCGGCTTCGAGGGCCAGCCGGTGCTGCGCATGGACAGCGACATCTCCCTCGCCAGCGATCCGGCGATCGGCTTCGGCTTCACGCCGCCGAA
>DAIDKZ010000185.1 GCA_027449745.1 Acetobacteraceae bacterium
GGGGCCGGGGCCGGGGCGGTGGCGGCGGGCGGGGCCGAGGTCTCGGCCAGCGTCTCCGGCGGCGGTGGCGGCGGGACGACGCGCGCCGAGATCAGCTGGAAGCCGATCAGGATCGCGATCGAGATGCCGATCGCGAGAAACATCCGTCGCTGGTCCATCAGCCTGCGTTCCGGCCCGGTCTATGGGGGAAAAACGGCCGCGGGACGGTCGGCACCGGGTCGAAGCCGCCGGCGTTCCACGGGTTGCAGCGCAGGATGCGCCAGATTGCCAGGCCCGCGCCGCGCAGCGCGCCCTGGCGCGCTAGCGCCTCCAGGGCATAGTCGCTGCAGCTCGGGTGGAAGCGGCACTGCGCGCCGATCAGCGGGCGGATAGCGAGCTGGTAGCCCCGCACGGCGCCGCGCAGCAGATGCGCGAGCGGGCTCACGGCCGCTCCGCCGGTTGCACCCGCGCCAGCGCATCGCGCAGGTCCTGCATCAGCGCGGCGAAGTTCCGCCCCCGCGTCGCCGCCCGGCCCACCAGCACGAGATCGACGCCCACCGCCGGCGTCTCCGCCAGCACCAGCCGGGCCGCCGCGCGCAAGCGCCGGCGCGTGCGATTGCGCACCACCGCGTTGCCGATTTTTTTCGTCACGGTGAACCCGATCCGCGCCGGCGCGCCATCGGCGCGCGCCAGTGCCTGCAGCACCAGTCCCGGCTGCGGGATCTTGCGGCCCTTGCCTCCGACGCGGAGGAACTCGGCGCGGCGCTTGAGGCGCGCGGGCGCCGCGTTCACGGCGTGGTCCCGCGCTCAGGCCGACAGCCGCTTGCGCCCCTTGGCACGGCGGGCGGCCAGAACCTTGCGGCCGCCAACCGTCGCCATACGGGCGCGGAAGCCGTGCCGGCGCTTGCGGACAAGCTTCGACGGTTGATAGGTGCGCTTCACACTGTTCTCCGAGAGCAGGGTAACCGCCCGGTACGGGCCGGCGCATATAGGGGGGAGCGGGCGCCGGCGTCAATTCCGCTGCGTCCGTCTTGGAGGGGCCATGCCGGATTTCGATCTCGCCGTCGTCGGCGCCGGCGCCGCCGGGCTCTCGGTCACTGCCGTCGCCGCCCAGCTCGGGCTCCGTGTGGCGCTGGTCGAGCGCGGGCGCATGGGCGGGGACTGTCTGAACACCGGCTGCGTGCCGAGCAAGGCTCTGCTCGCCGCCGCGCATGCCGCCGGCGCCGCGCGCGCCGCCTCGGCACTCGGCGTGCTGCTGCCCGAGCCGCAGATCGACTGGGCCGCGGTGCGCGCCCATGTCGCCGCCGCCATCGCCGCCATCGC
The DNA here is from genome assembly GCA_027449745.1 of Acetobacteraceae bacterium. GTDB lineage: Bacteria > Pseudomonadota > Alphaproteobacteria > Acetobacterales > Acetobacteraceae > JAJZVV01. The sequence continues at coordinate 1,303 of DAIDKZ010000185.1, forward strand.
GCCCAATGATTCGGCCGAGCGCTTCACGCGCCTCGGCGCCGAGGTGATCGCGGGAGAGGCCCGCTTCGCCGGTCCCGACACGCTGGCCATCGGCGCGCGGCGCGTCTCGGCGCGGCGGATCGTGCTCGCGGTCGGCGGCCGGGCCGCGATCCCGCCGATCCCCGGCCTGGCCGAGGTGCCGTTTCTGACCAATGAGACGATGTTCACCCTGGCCGAGCCGCCAGCGCATCTGCTGATCATCGGCGGCGGCCCGATCGGGCTCGAAATGGCACAGGCGCATGCGGCGCTGGGCGCGAAGGTGAGCGTCGTCGAGGCCGCCGCCATCGCCGGGCGTGAGGACGCCGAACTCGCCGCCGGCTTGCGCGCCGCGTTGCTCGCCCAGGGCATCGACCTGCACGAACAGGCGCGCATCGAATGCGTCGAGCCCGGACCGGTGATCGCGCTGGCCGATGGCACCCGCCTCAGCGGGTCGCATCTCCTCGTCGCCACCGGGCGGCGGCCGAATCTGGAGGGGCTGGATCTCGAGCGGGGCGGCGTGCGCGCCGGGCCGCGCGGCATCGCCACCGACGCCGGGCTCCGCAGCCTCACCAACCGGCGCGTCTTCGCTGCCGGCGACGTCGCCGACCCGGTGGGGATCGGCCCGCGCTTCTTCACCCATGTCGGCGGCTACCATGCCGGCATCATCATCCGCCGCGCCCTGTTCCGCCTGCCGGCGCGGCTCGACTACCGCGCCCTGCCGCGGGTCACCTATACGGATCCGGAGCTGGCGCAGGTCGGGCTGACGGAGGCGGAGGCGCGCGAGGCCGGTCTGCGGGTCGAAATCCGCCATGCCGCGCTGGCCGAGAACGACCGTGCCATCGCCGAGGGGCGCCGGGAGGGCATGGTGAAGCTGGTGGTCTCGCCGCGCGGGCGCCTGCTCGGCGCCGGCATTCTCGCCCCGCACGCGGGCGATATGATCGGGCTCTGGGGCCTGGCCATCGCCCAGCGGGTGAAGCTCGGCGCGATCGCCGGCATGATCCTGCCCTACCCGACCCGCTCGGAAGCCGGCAAGCGCGCTGCGGCGGCCCATTTCGCTCCGCGCCTGTTCGCCGCCGGGCCGCGCCGGCTGGTCCGGCTGCTGGCGTGGCTGCCCTGAGCGGACGAGCCCGCTCGCGCGGGCCCGATTGCTCTTCGCGCAAAAGCGTTTCACTTTCGCGTGTATGGGAATGCAGGAGGGATCGTCTGACAGCGTCGCCGCCCGAGTCGGCGGCGGCGTGGCGCTGGCGCTCCAGGGGGGTGGCGCGCATGGCGCCTATGGCTGGGGCGTGCTCGACCGGCTGCTCGAGCAGGGGTTGCGCATCGACCGCATCAGCGGCGTCTCCTCCGGCGCGCTGACCGGGGTGATGCTGGCGCAGGGCATGGCGCATGGCGGCGTGGACGGGGCGCGGGCGGAGATGCGCCGGCTGTGGCAGCGGGTCGGCGAGGCGCACCGCTTCAGCCCGTTCCGCGCCAGCCCGCTGGAGCGCTGGCTGTGGGGCTGGGACATCGGTTCGAGCCTGGCCTGGCATGGCTGGGAGACGGCGCTGCGGCTGTTCACCCCGGCCGTGCTCAACCCGTTCGGCCACAACCCGCTGCGCCGCCTGATCGCCGACCTGCTGGACGTCGCCGCGCTCGCCGATCCGCGGGCGCCGCGCCTGACCATCGCCGCCACGGATGTCGAGACCGGGCGGGCCGAGCTGTTCGGCAACCGGGAGATCACGGTCGAGACCCTGCTCGCCTCGACCTGCCTGCCCTTCGTCTTCCCGGCCGTGCGCATCGGCGGACGCGCCTACTGGGATGGCGGCTATGCGGGCAATCCGCCGCTCGCGCCGCTGATCGACGAGCCGCTGCCGCGCGAGCTGGTGCTGATCCGCGCCCAGCCAGCGCGCCGCGCCGGCGTGCCGACGACGCCGACCGAGATCATCAACCGGCTCAACGAGATCGCCTGCCATAACGTGCTGGAGGCCGAGCTCGCTGCCCTACCGGCCTCGATCCGGGTGCGCTCCTTTGCCGCCGACGCCGCGCTGACGGAGCTGCCGATCGTCTCGCGCTTCACCGCCGAACACGCTTTCCTCGGCGAGCTCTTCGCCGCCGGGCGCGCCGCCGCGGCGGGGGGCGGCTAGGCCCGTGCCGGCCCGGCATCGGCCCCGCGGGCTGTCGGTCCGGCTGTTATGGCCGACGCTGGCGCTGGTGGTGCTGGTCGAGGCCGCGATCTTCCTGCCCGCGCTCGGCCGCCAGCGACAGATGCTGCTCGACGGGTGCGAGCGTGCGGCCGACGTGATCGCCGCCGCCAGCCGGCTCGCCGCGCCCTCGCTGCCGGCGGACGCCTCCTTTGCGGCCCTGCTGCGCACGCTGGGACCCGACGGCATCTGGATCCGAAGCCGGGGCGGCGAGCGGCAGGTGCTGGCGCCGACCGGCGCGCGCGCCCCCGCCGAGCCGATCGATCTCGTTCGTGAGCCGCTCCTGCTCGGCATCGTCCGGGCGCTGCGCGCGAGTGTCGCCGGCGGCGGGGCGCCGATCGCGCTGCGCGCGCCGAGCCGGCTCGAACCGGGCGCTGAGCTCGAGCTGACCGTGGCGCGGCCGAAGCTGCGTTCGGCCCTGCGCGATTTTGCCTGGCGCGCGCTCGCGGTCTCCGCCCCGATCGCCGCGGCGGCCGGGGGCGTCTATTATTGGCTGATGTTCGCCGGGCTGGTACGGCCGATCCGGCGCCTGACCGCGGCGATCGCGGCCTTCCATGCCGACCCGGATCGTGCCTGGAGCGCCGGGTTCGATCCCGGTGCGCTGGGCCGGGGCGAGATCGGCGACGCCGGGCGGGACCTCGCCGACCTGCGCCAGGAGATGCGCACCGCCCTGTGGCGCAACGCCCGCCTCGCCGCGCTCGGCACCACGTTCGCCCGTGCCTGCCACGATCTGCGCGGCGCTCTGGCCAGCGGCTTGCTCTCGGCCGAACGGCTCAGCGCCCATCCGGATCCCGCCGTGGCCCGCACCGGGGCGAGGATGGTAAGCGGGATCGAGCACGCTGCGGCCCTCGTGCAGCAATCGCTGGACTACGCGCTGGATGCGCCGCCGGCGACGGTGCGCAGCCGCTTCGAGCTGCGTACGCTCGTTGATGAGGCGGCGCAGCACCAGATGGCCGCGCTGGGCGGCTGCGAGGTGGAGAATCGCATCGGCCCGCAGGTCGCGGCGGAGGCGGACCGGATCATGATGCTCCGCATCCTCGGCAACCTGCTGCGCAACGCCGCGGAAGCCGGGGCGAAGCGGGTGCGCGTGACGGGCGAGGCGGCGGCGGAGGGGCTTGTCGTGCGTGTCGCCGATGACGGGCCGGGCCTGCCGGAGCAGCTGCGGGGGCGCCTGTTCCAGCCCTTCGCCTCCTCCCGCCCCCAGGGTGCCGGGCTCGGGCTGGCGATCGCGCGCGACCTCATGCGCGCCCAGGGCGGGGAGATCGCGCTGGCCGATACCGGGCCCCACGGCACCACCTTCCGCCTGGTTCTGCCCCTGGCCCGACCGGTGTCAACTTGATCTGAATCAACGCGCCCGGCACCCGGGCGGCGTGGAATCACGGTGTCATGACCCAAGTCGATCTTCTCGCCCGCTACGACCAGCGCGTGCCGCGCTATACGAGCTACCCGACGGCGCCGCATTTTTCCCCCGCCGTTGATGCGGCGACCTATGCCGGCTGGCTGGCCGCGGTGCCGGAGCAGGCTGCGGTCTCGCTCTACCTGCACGTGCCCTTCTGCGAGCAGCTCTGCCTGTTCTGCGGCTGCCACACCACCGTGGCGCGCCACAACGCTCCGCGCGAAAGCTACGCCGCACTGCTCGAGGCCGAGATCGGGCTGGTTGCCGCGGCGCTCGGGCGGCGGCAGCGTGTGGCGCAGATTCATTGGGGCGGCGGCACGCCGACGGCGCTGCCGGCGGACTCGCTCCGCGCCGTGTTCGCGGCGCTGCGCGCCCATTTTGACCTCGCGCCGGACGCCGAGATCGCGGTCGAGATCGACCCGCGCAACCTGCCCGAGGACCGCGTGCAGGCGCTCGCCGACATGGGCGTCACGCGCGCCAGCTTGGGCGTGCAGGATTTCGACCCCGCCGTGCAGCATGCGGTGCAGCGGCTGCAATCCTTCGCCATGACCCGCGACGCCGCCGCGTCGCTGCGGCGCATCGGCGTGCGCTCGCTCAACCTCGATCTTCTCTACGGCCTGCCGCATCAGACGGCGGCCTCGGTCGCGGCCACGATGCGCCAGGCGCTCGAACTCGCGCCCGACCGCGTTGCCGTGTTCGGCTATGCCCACGTGCCGTGGATGAAGCCGCACCAGCGCCTGCTGTCGGAGGCGGACCTGCCGGACGGGCCGGCGCGCTTCGCCCAGCGCCAGGCCGCCGAGGCGGTGCTGGTCGAGGCCGGGTTCCGCCGGATCGGGCTCGACCACTATGCCCGCGCCGGGGATGCCCTGGCCGAGGCCGAGGCGGCGGGGCGCGTGCGGCGCAACTTCCAGGGCTACACGGTCGACGACGCCGAATTGCTGATCGGCCTCGGCGCCTCGGCGATCGGCGCGCTGGCGCAGGGCTATGTGCAGAATGCGGCGCGCATCCCGGTCTATGCCGAGGCGCTGCGCGCCGGCGCGCTGCCGGTCGCACGCGGGGTCGCGCTCTCGGCCGAGGATCGGCTGCGGCGCAGCGTCATCGAGGCGCTGATGTGTGAACTTGCCGCCGATCTGCCGGCGCTGGCGCGTGCCCACGGCGCCGAGCCGTCCGGGTTGCTGGCCGCCGCGCCGCGGCTGGCCGGCCTCGCCGAGGACGGGCTGATCCGCTGGGACGGGGCGCGCGTCGAACTCACCGAGACCGGGCGGCCCTTCGTGCGCAACGTCGCCGCCGTCTTCGATACCTACCTCGCGGTCGGCCCGGAGGCCGGGGTCCGCCGCCACGCCCGCTCGATCTGAAGGTCCGCCGATGTCACTCGTCGAAATCACCGACCTCGTCGACATGGCCGGTTTCCGGGCCGCGCCACTGGCGCGCGAGCCGTTCGATCATCTGGTACTGGAGCGCTTCGTCCCGCCGGCTCTGGCGGTGGCGGCCGGGGAGGCATTCCCGGACATTCCGTTCGGCGGCATCGTCCCGGCGCCGGAGGGCAACGGCACCGACGCGCTAGGCCGCTTGCTCACGCGGCTGCGCGAACCGGCGACGACGCGGCTGTTCGGCGAGAAATTCGGCCTGGCGCTGGATCCGACGGAGCTGATGATCACGCTGCGCGCCCACTGCCGGCGCGGGGACGGCAAGATCCATCCCGACAGCGAGACCAAGCTGGTGACGGCGCTGATCTACCTCAACGCCGCCTGGCCGCACGAGGGCGGGCGACTGCGCATTCTACGCGGCCCGCACGATCTCGAGGACTACAGCGCCGAAGTGACGCCGCTCGCCGGCACGCTGATCACCTTCCGCCGGTCCGACCATTCCTATCATGGCCACCATTCGTTCGAGGGTGAACGGAAAGTGATCATGCTCAACTGGATGGTCGGCGCGGCGATGGCCAAGCGCGAACTGTTCCGCCACGCCATTAGCCGCAGGCTCAAACGTCTCGTGGGGGCAGCGTGAGCGCGCTGGTCGAGGAGGCCTTCTCCGCCGCGGCGACCTCGGCGCGCATCGCCCAGTCGCTCGCCGCCGCCGAGCGGTCCGAGCAACCGTTCCGCCACTGGCTGCTCAGCGGTGTGCTGCCCGAGCGGCTGGCGGACGCCGTCCGCGCGCTGCCCTTCGCGGTTCCGGCCATTGCCGACACCGGCGGCAAGCGTGAGACGCACAACGCGCTGCGCCAGTTCTTCGCCGGCGCGCGGCTGGAGCAGGGACCCTGCGCGGCGATCGCCGGCGCCTTCCAGGATACGGCCACGGTCGGCGCGCTGGAGGCGATGACCGGCGCGGCGCTCGGCGGGTCGTCGCTGCGCATCGAGTATTGACTGGACAGCGACGGGTTCTGGCTCGAACCGCACACCGACATCGGCGCCAAGCTCTTCACCATGCTGATCTATCTCTCCACCGGTCCGGGCAGCGCCGAGTGGGGCACCGACCTCATGAGCCCGACCGGCGAGGTGCTCGGCCGGTCGCCCGGTTCGGCCAACAGCGGCCTGATCTTCGTCCCCGCGGCCGATACCTGGCACGGGTTCGCCCGCCGACCGATCAGCGGCGTACGCCGGTCGCTGATCATCAACTATGTCCGCCCCGAGTGGCGCTCCCGCCACGAACTCGCCTTTCCGAACCGACCGGTGACGGGCCGCGCCGGCTGAGGCGAACCGGTGATCGGGGCCGTCAGGCGCTCCGCGCCTGGCGGAGCGTGGCGAAGTGGCGGTCCAAGCGGTCGAGGTCGGCGGCGCGGCCGCTGAACAGGCGGAACGCCTCGGCCGCCTGCGCCACCGCCATGCCGCCGCCGTCGAGCGTGCGGCAGCCGCAGGCGCGGGCACCGGCGAGCAGTGCGGTCTCGATCGGGACATAGATGATGTCGGCGACGAACAGCGCCGGCCGCAGGAAGGCCGCGTCCAGCGGCAGGCCGGGGAGCTTTTCCATGCCGATGGGCGTGGTGTTGACCAGCCCGTCGGCCGCAGCCAGCGCCGCGCCCGGATCGGCGACGGCGGCGGCGCGTCCGGCGCCGAAGCGGGCGGTGAGGTCGGCGGCGAGGCGCTCGGCGCGGGCGGCGTCGATGTCGAACAGCGCGAGATGGCGGGCGCCAAGTGTCAGCGTGGCGTAGGCCACCGCCGCGCCGGCGCCGCCGGCGCCGAGCTGGACCACGCTGGCGTCAGCGAAATCGCCGAAATGGCGCCGGACATTGTCGGCGAAGCCGAAGCAATCGGTGTTATGGCCGATGCGCCGGCCGTCGCGCAGCACCACCGTGTTGACGGCGCCGAGCGCGCGCGCCTCGTCCGACAGGGCGTGCAGCAGCGGGATCACCGTCTGCTTGCACGGATAGGTGATGTTGAGCCCGGTGAAGCCCATCCGTTCGGCGGCGGTGAGCAGCTCGGCGAGGGCGTCGCCGCCGAGGCCGAGCCGGTCGAGGTCGATCAGGCGGTAGAGACAGCGCAACCCCTGCGCGCCGGCCTCGTGCTCGTGCAGCGCCGGGGTCAGCGAGCCTTGGATGCCGGCCCCGATCAGGCCGAGGAGAAGCGAGGGTTCGCCAATCACGAAAACCGGCCGCGGCAGGCATGGGCGAAGCTGCGAGCCCGGTCGAGAAGGCCGGGCAGGGTGGCGGTGGGGGACATTTCGATCCAATGCAGTGTCTCGGCGGCGTCGGCGAGGCTGGTCTTGTAGCGGTCGCCGCCGGCGAGGAAGTCATAGGCCACCGCGCCGGTGGCGGCATAGTGCTCGATCGCCAGATGATGACAGGTCAGGCCGGGCTTGGCGTGGCCGCCGGCGCCCTCGTAGTCGAAGCCGCTCTGGTAGGCGGCGACGCGGTGCCGGTAGCGGAAATTGTAGAGATAGCCGATCGCATCGCCGCCGGCAGCGATGCGCAGCAGGTCCACCTCGCCGCGCGGCAGGCCGCGGGCGATGAGCGCCGCGTGGAATGCCCGGAAGGCCGGGTTGGCGAAGGCGCCCGGCTTGCCCCGTGCCTCCCAGGTGCGCTGGTGCAGCTCGGCGAGGCGCCCGAGAAAGGCGAGCGCCTCGGCGACGGTCCCGGCGCGGTGAAGCGAGAGGGGTCCGCGGGCGGCATAGGCGCGTGCCGAGCGCCGCAGCTGGTAGCGGGTGTTGGCGCTGAGCCGGTCCAGATAGGGCACGCCACGCGTGCGCAGCCCGGCGAGATCGACGAAAGGCGCCGGGCGTACAGCGGTGACGTGCGGTGCGAACGGCCGTGCCACGGCGAACAGGTCATCATCGATTCCGCTCAGAACCAACCGCCTTGTGCCGCCTTCCGGTAGCGCCAGCGTCAGTGCGGCGCGCAGGCAGGCGGCCGCGAGCCCCGCCGGCGCGGCGCGGTCGATAAGAAACCCGTTGTGCTCGATGAACACAGCATCGAGCGCGGCATCGCCGCTCTCGCCGAGATGCAGGGATGAGCGAGCGAGCCGGCGCGGCCGGCGGTTGAACAGGCCGAGGGCCAGCACCCGGCCGGACTCCTCGGCACGCAGCAGAACGGGATCGGGAAAGCGGGTGGCATAGTCGCAGCCGGTCCAGCTCCAGCCTTGGAAGAACGAGCCGCCCGCGCGCGCTTCCAGTGCCTGCCAGGTCTCGGCGAGCAACGGGGGCGCCGGGGCGGCGGCGAGGGTGAGACGCGGCATGGCTGGGTCGGCTCGTGATAACCCGGAACGGTGAAGGAAGCGTGCGGCGGCTCCGATGGTCTTGGCGCGTGTGGACTTGGCGCGTCAGGACGGGCATGAACGCGCCAGGGAGTGAATGGTCCATGAAAGAGACTGTATTCTATCTTCTGTCCAGCTTCTGGACCGGCGCAGTGCATGCTGCCACCCCGGGGCACGGCAAGACCATCGCCGCGGCCTATATCGTGGGTGCGCGCGGCAAGCCGATCGACGCCGTGATTCTCGGCGTGTTCGTGACCCTGTCGCACGTCTCCGGCATCGTAATGGTCGGCGTGGCGGCCTCGATCGGCTCGGCCTGGCTCGTGCCCCAGCGAATCGAGGTGGACCTGGCGCTGGCGATGGGGCTGCTCGTCGTCGTGCTCGGGGTTTGGATGCTGTGGACGCAGCGGGCGCTGGTGCGGATCGCCTTCGGCCTGCCGCCAGCAGCCCTCGCGCATCATCACGACCACGCCCACCACGGTCACGATCACAGCCACGACCACGACCATGGGCACGACCATGGGCACGACCATGGGCACGACCACTCCCATGAGCCCGGCGGTGGCGCGGTCTGGCACAGCCATGGCTGGGGCCGTGCGCATGCGCACCAATTGGACGTCATCACCGAAAACCGGCCCAAGCTCGGCGTGCTGCTGACGCTGAGCATCGCCGGCGGCTTGCTGCCCGACCCGACGGCGCTGGCCATTCTGCTCGCCGCGGTGGGTCAGGGCCGCGTCATGCTGGGGCTGCTGACGGTGCTGGTGTTCAGCATCGGTTTTGCCGCTGCCCTCACCCTGGTCGGCGTGATCGCGGCCAAGATCGGCGAGCGGGTGCTAGGCTGGCTGGACAGCGTCTGGCTGACCCGGGTTCAGGTGGCGACGACGCTGCTGATCCTCGGCATGGGTGTCGTTCTCACAGTGCGCGCGGCGATGATGCTCGGCGGCTGATGCGGTGGTATCGGCGTGAACATGGCGATCGTGGACCGGCCGGTTCAGTCCGGCTCGCTCCAACGCGCCGCCGCCGCGTCGTCTTCGGCGCGGGCCTCCACCCAGTGCGCCGCGCCGTCAGCGAAACATTCCTTTTTCCAGAACGGCGCCTTGGTCTTCAGCCAGTCGATGAGGAAGCCGGTGGCGGCGAGCGCGGCGTCGCGATGGGCGGCGGCGGCGAGGACGAGGACGATCGGCGCTCCCGGTTCGAGGCGGCCGACGCGGTGGATGACCGTGCAGCCGAGCAGGTCCCACCGCCGCTCCGCCTCGGCGGCGATGCGGGCGAGCGCCGCGGCGGTCATCGCCGGATAATGCTCGAGGGTCATCGCCGCCAGGCGCTGCCCGCCCGACAGCTCGCGCACCGTGCCGACGAAGGCGCCGATGCCGCCGATGTCGCAGCGCCCGGCGGTGAGCGCAGCGAATTCCGCGCCGACGTCGAAGGCCGCATCCTGCACGACGACCCTGGCCATCTCAGCCGCCGGTGACCGGAGGGAAGAAGGCGACCTCGTCGCCATCGGCGAGCGGCGTGTCCGGGCCGGCGAATTCCTGGTTCACGGCGCAGCGCACCAGCCGCCCCTCGGCAAAGATCGCGCCGAAGCGGTCGTCGCGCCGGCGCAGCCACGCGATCAGCGTGCCCACGCTGTCCACGTCCTCGGGCAGCGCCAGGGACTCCTCGCCGAGCCCGAGCCGCTCGCGCAGCCAGGCGAAATAGAGGATGTGGAGCGACGCCGCGCCCATGGGCTGCTACTGCGCCGGCTTGGCGGTATCGGGGGCCGGCATGTCCGCCGGCGCGGTGGTCTGATCGGGCGCGGTCTTGCTTGGGGAGGCCTTGCCGGTCGCGGTCTTGCCGGCGGCGGCATTGCCTTGGGAGGGCTTGGCGGAAGAAGGGCTCGGGATGGTGCGGATGGTGCCGTCGGGCATGATGACGGTGCTGCTGCCGTCGCCGTTCGGGATCACCACGGGCTGGCCGGCCGAGGGCGGCGGCGCGCCCTTGACGGGCGGTGTCTCCATCGGCCGGAGCTTCTTCATCCCTTCGTTTTCCTGCTGCTCGAGCTCGCTCAGGGTCGGGATGGGCTTGATCGGGCCCGGCCAGATATTGCCCGGCTCCGGCTGCAGCGGCGCCTCCTCAGTGATGACGCCGCGGGCGTTCAGCATGGTCTCGCTCTCGCCCAGGGGCGCGTTCGGCGTGGCGCGGAGCGTATGGGTATTGTGGAAGAAATCGTCGAAGCCGCAGCCCGCGAGCAGCAACGGAAGAACGATGGCGGAGCGGCGCATGCGGTCGGTTCCTATCTGGCTCGCCTGGCGGGCCGGCACTGTGCCAAGGCCGTGCCCGCGGCTCAAGGTGCGGAAGTGGAAAGATCGGCGCGCGCGGGCAAATCGGCAAGCCGGGCGAGAATCCAATCGGCGATCGCGGGCGGATCGCCGAGGGGCAACAGCGGCACGGGCGGCATCGTCGCCGGCGGCGCGTCGGCGGCGACGGCGATGACGCCGGGCTCGGCCGGCCAGATCGGGGGCTTGGCCAGCGACGGGCGATGCACCTCGATCTTGGCGAAGGCGTGCGTCTTGAACCCTTCGACCAGCACGAGATCGACCGGATCGAGCCGGGCGAGCAGCGCCGGCAGCGGCGGCTCCTCCCCGCGCAGCTCGTGCAGCAGGGCGAAACGCACCCCACTGACCACCAGCACCTCGTGCGCTCCGGCCTCGCGGTGACGGTAGCTGTCCTTGCCCGGGCGATCGAGGTCGAAGCCGTGATGGGCGTGCTTCACCGTGGATACGCGCAGCCCCTGCGCGACGAAGCGCGGCACCAGCGCGGTGAGCAGCGTCGTCTTGCCGCTGCCGGACCAGCCGATCAGTCCCAGCAGCTTCACTGGCTCAGCTTCACTGGCTCAGCTTCACTGGCTGGGCGAGGTCCCGCGCGGCGCCGGGCGCGCGGACGGGGAGGCATGGCGCAGCCCGGCGGTGAGATAGTCCCAACCGGTGACCAGGGTCAGAATCGCGGCGAGCCACAGCAGCGCCTCGCCGAGCGCCGAGACGGGCAGGCGCCCGAGCCCGAGCAGCGCGGCGGTGCTGTCGCCGGCGAGCAGCGTGCCGAGGGCGACCATCTGCACGCCGGTCTTCCATTTCGCCAGCCGGGTGACCGGCAGGCCGACGCGCACGCTGCCGAGATATTCGCGCAGGCCGCTGACGAGAATCTCCCGCAGCATGATGACGACCGCAGGATAAAGGCCCGGGCCGGACAGTCGCGCCCGGCCGACCAGCATCATCAGCACCGCGCCGACCAGGAGCTTGTCGGCGATCGGGTCCAGCATGCGGCCGAAATCGGACATCTGCCGCCATTCGCGCGCCAGCTTGCCGTCGAGATAGTCGGTGATGCCAGCCACGGTGAAGATGACGCAGGCGGCCAGATCGGCCCATGGCTGCCCGGTGGCGACCAGGGCGACCAGGACCGGGATCGCGGCGATGCGCGAGAGCGTCAGGAGGTTGGGCAGATCGGTCAGCATCGGGCGCAGGATAGAGGGTTTTGGCGCCCGGCGGAAACCGGACGGCAGGCGGCGATCAGCGGGTGCGGCTCTCATAGACGAGCATCGCGTGCCCGTCGCGGTTGAAGCGGCCGCATTCGGTCATGCCGATGCCACCGAGCACGGTCCGGGAGGCGAAATTATCCTCCCGCGCCACCGCGACGATGCGCGGAATGCGGGCCACGTCATGGGCGTAGCGCAGCACCGCCCCGGCCGCCTCGCGTGCCAAGCCCTGGCCGCGCATCTCCGGCCACAGCGCGAAGCGGAGCGCCAGGCCGAGCCCGTCCGACCGCTCCATCACCCCGGCGATGCCGAGAAACGCGCCGCTTTCGCGTGCCCGCACGCTCCACAGCCCGACGCCGTGCTGGCCCCAGAAGCGGATCTCCTCGGCCAGCTCTTCGGCCGTGCGCTCGGGCGTGCGCACCCCGCCCAGCATGATCGCGAACACGCGCGGATCCGCCTTCAGCGCCGTGAGCTCCGGCAGGTCGGCGAAGCCGACCGGGCGCAACACCAGCCGGCCGGTGGTGATGACCCGGGCCGGATGCATGCCTGCGACGCGGGCGCGGCCGGGCAGCTCAGCGCGTCAGCGGGTGATACTTGATGCGGTGCGGCTCGGTGGCATCGGCGCCGAGGCGACGGCGCTTGTCCTCTTCGTAAGCCTGGAAATTGCCCTCGAACCATTCGACATGGCTGTCACCCTCGAAGGCCAGGATGTGCGTCGCCAGCCGGTCGAGGAACCAGCGGTCATGGCTGATCACCACGGCGCAGCCGGCGAAGGCGGCGAGCGCGTCCTCGAGCGCGCGCAGCGTATCGACGTCGAGATCGTTGGTTGGCTCGTCGAGCAGGATGACGTTGGCGCCGGATTTCAGCATCTTGGCCAGATGGACCCGGTTCCGCTCGCCGCCGGAGAGGATGCCGACCCGCTTCTGCTGGTCCGAGCCCTTGAAGTTGAAGGCGGCGACGTAAGCGCGCGAGGCGACCGAGCGCTTGCCGAGCTGGATCACCTCCTCGCCGCCGCTGATCTCCTGCCAGACCGTCTTGGACCCGTCGAGACTGTCGCGGCTCTGGTCGACATAGCCGAGCTTCACCGTCTCACCGATGGTGAGCTTGCCCGAATCGGGGGCTTCGCCGCCGGTGATCATGCGGAACAGCGTGGATTTGCCGGCGCCGTTGGGGCCGATGACGCCGACGATCCCGCCTGGCGGCAGCTTGAAGCTGAGGTCCTCGATCAGCAGCCGGTCGCCATAGCCCTTGTTGAGATGCTCGGCGACGATGACCGTGTTCGCCAGGCGCGGCCCGGGCGGGATGACGATATCGGCGACGCCACCAGCCTGCTCCTGGGACTGGGCGAGCATCTCTTCGTAGCGGGCGATGCGGGCGCGGTTCTTCGCCTGGCGGGCGCGCGGCGAGGCTGCGATCCATTCCTGCTCGGCGGCGAGTGCCCGCTGGCGCGCGCTCTCCTCCTTTTCCTCCTGGGCGAGCCGCTTGCGCTTCTGCTCCAGCCACGAGGAATAGTTGCCCTCGTAGGGGATGCCGCGGCCGCGCTCGATCTCGAGAATCCAGTTGGTGACGTTGTCGAGGAAGTAGCGGTCGTGGGTGACGACGATCACCGTGCCCTGGTACTCCCGCAGCGTGCGCTCCAGCCAGGCGACGCTCTCGGCGTCGAGGTGGTTGGTCGGCTCGTCGAGCAGCAGCAGATCGGGCTTCTCCAGCAGCAGCCGGCACAGCGCGACGCGACGGCGCTCGCCGCCGGAGAGCGTGTCGATCGGGCTGTCCGCGGGCGGGCAGCGCAGCGCGTCGAGCGCGATATCGACGCGGCGATCGAGGTCCCAGCCATCCTCGGCGTCGATCTTGGTCTGCAATTCGGCCTGCTCGGCGAGCAGCGCGTTCATCTGCTCCTCGTCCATCGGCTCGGCGAACGCCTCGGAAATGGCGTTGAACCGTTCGAGCGCCTGGTGCAGCGCCTCGAAGGCGCCGCGGACATTGCCGCCGACCGTCTTGGTCGCATCCAGCGCCGGCTCCTGCTGCAGATAGCCGACGCGCACGCCCTCCGCGGCCCAGGCCTCGCCGCCATATTCCTTCTCGATCCCGGCCATGATGCGCAGCAGCGTCGATTTGCCGGCGCCGTTGACGCCGAGCACGCCGATCTTGACCCCGGGCAGGAAGGACAAGGTGATGCCCTTGAACACCTCGCGTCCGCCCGGATAGGCCTTGGTGAGGTCCTTCATCACGTAGACGTACTGGTAGCTGGCCATCCGGGGTCCTCGCTGAAGCGCCTGTCGCGCCGATGGAGCCCGAGGGGTCCTGGCGCAGGCCCGCCTTGGTGCGCATCGCGGCGGGCGGGCTTCTAATAGGCGGGCGGGGCGCGATCGGCAATCAGGCGGCAGCGCGCGCCTGCGCCCGGCAGGGCTCGAACCTGCAACCAAGCCGTTATGAGCGGCCCGCTCTGACCGGTTGAGCTACGGGCGCGCGGCGGGAGGCGCATGGGAACCCGCAAACCGGGCCCTTGGCAAGGCTTGGCTCGACGGATATACAGGGACCGCTTTGTTGCACTGCAACATAAGGGATCGCCATGAACGTCAGGAAGATCGCCGCGGGCCGGCTGCCGCCAGCGGACGTCAACGTCGTCGTCGAGATACCGCAGGGCTCGGCGGTCAAGTACGAGATCGACAAGGAATCGGGTGCGGTCGTCGTCGACCGATTCCTCTTCACGCCGATGGCGTATCCGGCGGCCTACGGGTTCATTCCCGGCACGCTGGCCGAGGATGGCGACCCGGCGGATGCGCTGGTACTGCTGCCGAACCAGGTGCTGCCGAGCCAGCTCGTTCCGGGCGCAGTGGTGCGGGCGCGGCCGATCGGTGTCCTGCTGATGGAGGACGAGGCCGGGCGCGACGAGAAGATCATCTGCGTGCCGCATGACCGTATTCACCCGCAGCACGCCGACGTCGCCGACATCGCCGACCTGCCGCTGATCACGCGCCAGGCGATCGAGCATTTCTTCACCCGCTACAAGGACCTCGAGCGGGGCAAGTGGGTGAAGGTGCTGGGCTGGGGCGGGCGCGCGGACGCGGAGGCGCTGGTGCTGGCCTGCATCCGTCGCGCTGGAAGCGGGAATTATCTGGCCGTGGCCGCGGAGTAGCGGCGCCGCCGCCACAGGGAAGGGAAATCGGCCAACTGTCCGCGGGCGCCGTTGCCTGTCCGGGACGGTTCTGCCATTTTCCGCGCCGCTTTGCCTCGGCTGAGCGCACGCCCTCGAATCGCCGTCCAGTCCAAAAGGAAACCTCCGGGATGCTGTTGGCCTATATCATCATCATCGCCTGCGGCGCGCTGGCGATCGCCTATGGCTGGACGACCAGCCGCGCGGTGCTCGCCGCGGATGCGGGCAACGCCCGCATGCAGGAGATCGCCGCGGCGATCCAGGAAGGCGCCCGCGCCTACCTCAACCGCCAGTACACGACCATCGCCATGGTCGGCGTCGTCATCCTGGTCATTCTCGGCGTTGCGCTCGGCGTGCATGTCGCCATCGGCTTCCTGATCGGCTCGGCGCTTTCCGCCGCCGCCGGATATGCCGGGATGAACGTCTCCGTCCGGGCCAATGTCCGCACCGCCGAGGCATCCCGCAAGGGGCTGGCGGCCGGTCTGGACCTCGCCTTCAAGTCCGGGGCCATCACCGGCCTGCTGGTGGTTGGCCTCGGCCTGCTCGGGGTCACGATCTACTACCTCATCCTGCGCGCGGGCATGCAGGGGACCGAGCTGCGCCCGGTGCTGGAGGCGATGGTGGCGCTGAGTTTCGGCGCTTCGCTGATCTCCATCTTCGCCCGCCTCGGCGGCGGGATTTTCACCAAGGGCGCTGACGTCGGCGCCGACCTCGTCGGCAAGGTCGAAGCCGGCATCCCCGAGGATGATCCCCGCAACCCGGCGGTGATCGCCGACAATGTCGGCGACAATGTCGGCGACTGCGCCGGCATGGCCGCCGACCTGTTCGAGACCTATGTCGTGACCGTCGTCGCCACCATGCTGCTCGGCGCGATCTTCTTCACCCCGCCGGTGCGCGACTGGGTGATGATGCTGCCGCTCGGCATTGGCGGCGTCTGCATCGTCACCTCGGTGATCGGCACCTACTTCGTCAAGCTCGATGCCGGCGGCAACATCATGAAGGCGCTCTACAAGGGGTTGATCGTAACCGGTCTGCTCTCGGTGGTGGCCATCGCACTGGTGATCGCCACCTTCGTCGGCTTCGGCACCGCGATGCCGATGAGCCAGGGCGGCGCGGTGACCGGGTTCGACCTGTTCCTGTGCGCCATTGTCGGCCTGCTGGTCACCGGCTTCATCGTCTGGATCACCGAGTATTTCACCTCGACCGAGTATCGTCCGGTGCGCTCGATCGCGCTGGCTTCGACGACCGGTCACGGCACCAACGTCATCCAGGGCCTGGCCGTCTCGATGGAGGCGACCGCGCTGCCGGTGGTGGTGATCTGCGCCGGCATCATCGTCGCCTCGCTGATCGCCGGCCTGTTCGGCATCGCCATCGCCGCCACCACCATGCTGGCGCTGGCGGGCATGATCGTCGCCCTCGATGCCTACGGCCCGGTGACGGACAATGCCGGCGGCATCGCCGAGATGTCGAACCTGCCCAAGGAGGTGCGCACCTTCACCGACGCGCTGGACGCGGTCGGCAACACCACCAAGGCGGTGACCAAGGGCTACGCCATCGGTTCGGCCGGTCTCGCCTCGCTGGTGCTGTTCGCCGCCTACACCGAGGACCTCAAGCACTATTTCCCGAAGCTCAACGTATCGTTCACGCTCTCGGATCCGTATGTCGTCGTCGGGCTCTTCATCGGCGGCCTGCTGCCCTACCTGTTCGGGGCGATGGGCATGACCGCGGTCGGCCGCGCCGCCGGGGCCGTGGTCGTGGAAGTGCGCCGGCAGTTCCGCGAGATCGCGGGCATCATGGAGGGCACCGGCAAGCCGGAATATGGCCGCGCCGTCGACCTGCTGACCAAAGCGGCGATCCGCGAGATGATTGTCCCCTCGCTGCTGCCGGTGCTGGCGCCGATCGTGCTCTACATCGTCATCGACCTGATCGCCGGCCGGACGGCGGCGTTCTCCTCGGTCGGCGCGATGCTGCTCGGCACCATCGTCACCGGTCTCTTCGTCGCCATTTCCATGACCTCGGGGGGCGGCGCCTGGGACAACGCGAAGAAATACATCGAGGAAGGCCATCACGGCGGCAAGGGCTCGGACGCCCACAAGGCCGCGGTGACCGGCGATACCGTTGGCGATCCGTACAAGGACACCGCCGGCCCGGCGGTCAACCCGATGATCAAGATCACCAATATCGTCGCACTTCTGCTGCTCGCGGTGCTCGCCCACTGGGCCGGCTGAGGGCGGCGCCTAACACGGCAACGACAGGCCCCGGGTGCGACGCATCCGGGGCCTTTGTTTTCGTGCCCTGGTTCCGACATTATGGCTCCGCCGTGCGTTCGGCCGGCGCGTCAGACGGGAGCACGTCAGGATGGATGTCGCCAAGATCCCGACCGGGAACAGTCCGCCGCAGGACATCAACGTGGTCATCGAGATCCCGCAAGGATCGTCGGTGAAATACGAGGTGGACAAGGTCTCCGGCGCGGTCGTGGTGGACCGGTTCCTGTTCACGCCGACGGCCTATCCCGCCGCCTACGGCTTCATCCCCGGAACCCTCGCCGCCGATGGCGACCCGGTGGACGCGTTGGTCCTGGTCCCCTCGCAGGTGGTCCCCGGTGCGGTGATCCGCTCGCGCCCGATCGGCGTGCTGCACATGGAGGACGAGGCCGGCCCGGATGAGAAGGTCGTCTGCGTCCCGCACGACAAGATCCACCCCCAGCACAGCCATATCGCCACCGTCGCCGAGTTGCCGGAGATCACGCGCCAGGCGATCGAGCATTTCTTCACCCGCTACAAGGACCTCGAGCAGGGCAAGTGGGTGAAGCTCTCGGGCTGGGGCGACCGCGAGGCGGCGGAACGCTACATTCTCGGCGCCATCGTCGCCGGCAAACCGGCCTGAGCGGGCCGCCGCGCGGAGAACGACGGATGCTGATGTCTGCCGCCGACTATCGCGACTCCCTGCGTCGGCTGCGGCCGCGCGTGTTCATCGACGGCGAGGCGGTCGCCAGCGTCGCCGATGATCCGCGTCTCGCGCCGGGCATCGCGGCGGTCGGCATCACCTATGATTTCGCGCGGCGGCCGGAGAGCGCGCACCTGCTCGCCGCGACGCAGTCCCGCAGCGGGGCGCGCGTCAGCCGCATGCTGCACGTCAATGAGAGCCGGGACGACCTGCTCGCCAAGCTCGAAGCGGTGCGTCTCGTGTGCCGCCATTCCGGCTGCGCCCAGCGCTATCTCAGCCACGACGCGCTGAACGCGATCTTCCAGGCCACCGCGCGGGCCGACGCCGCGCATGGCAGCGCCTATCACGCCCGCTTCCTCACCTATCTGGACCGCGTGCAGGCCGATGATCTCACCCTCGGCGTGGCGATGACCGACGCCAAGGGCGACCGTTCGTTGCGCCCGGCCCGCCAGACCAATCCGGATGTCTATGTCCGCATCACGGAGCGCCGGCCCGGGGGCATCGTCATTCGCGGCACCAAGGCGATCGTCACCGGCGCACCCTACATGCACGAGTTCCTCGTCATGCCGTGCCGAAGCATGACCGCGGCAGAGCGCGATTTCGCGGTCTGCTGCGCCGTGCCGGTCGATGCGCCGGGCGTGACCATCATCGCCCGCCCCGCCGGGCGGCCGGGTGAGCGGGCGGCGAAATTCTCCGCCCGATACGGCCAGTCGACTGGCGTCGTCGTCTTCGACGACGTGTTCGTGCCCGATGAGCGGGTGTTCCTGGCCGGCGAGACGGAGGAGGGCGGGTTTCTCACCACCAGCTACGCCACGCATCACCGCCATTCCTGCATCGGCGCGCGCGCCGGCTTCGGCGACCTGCTGATCGGGGCCGGGGCGTTGATGTGCGAGGCCAACGGGCTGGACGCCGACCGCCAGCCCCATATCCGCGAGGCGATGGTCGAGCTGATCAAGATCGTCGAGGGGTTCTTCGCCTGCGGCGTCGCAGCCTCGGTCTACGGCCAGACCGACCCCGCGGGGTCGGCGATGCCGGACCCGGTCTTCGCCAATATCGGCAAGCTGCTACTGGCCAACCAGATCTACGACATGCACCGCCTCGCCCACTATGTCTCGGGCGGGCTGATCGTGGCGCTGCCGGGTCCGGACGAAGACCACAACCCCGCGACGTCCGCCTCGCTCGCTGCCGTGCTCGCCGGGCGGGCCGACATTCCGGCGGCGCAGCGCCTGGAGCTGGCGCGGCTGGTCGAGGATCTCACTGCCTCCAGCCAGGGTGGCTGGTACTCGGTCATTTCGCTGCATGGTGGCGGTTCGCCGGAGGCGATGAAGCGCGAGATCTGGCGCAATTATCCGACCTGGGAGCGCGCCGAGCTCGTCGAGCGGCTGCTCGACCGCGGCATCGCCGCCGACGCCCGCCGCGCCTCCCACCAAACGGGCCGCCAGCCGGGGCGCTGCTGCGAGGCCGGATGCGCGGCGAGCGAGAAGGTCCATCCGGCCGCTGAATGAGCGCCGCGCGCATGGCTGACGGCAGGAGGGCGCGGTGAGCCAGGCGATCGACCCCGAAGCCCTGCGTGAGCCGCTGCTCATCCTCTCGGCCGCCTCCGTGGTCATTCCCGTGTTTCATCGGCTGCGTGTCAGCCCGGTGCTCGGCTTCATGCTCGTCGGCATCGCCGTCGGCCCCTCGGGGCTCGGTGCGCTGGCCGGGCGGGTGCCGTGGCTCGCGATTGTCACCATCGCCGATCCGGACCGCTTCGCGCCGTTTGCCGAGTTCGGCGTGGTGCTGCTGCTGTTCACCATCGGGCTCGAACTCTCGTTCGAGCGCGTGCTCGGCATGGCGCGGCTGGTGTTCGGCCTCGGCACGCTGCAGTTCGTCGCTGCTGTCGCCGTGCTCGCCGCCGCCGCGCTGGTCGCCGGCCAGCCTCCGGGCGCGGCCCTCGTGCTCGCCCTGGCGCTGGCGCTTTCCTCGACTGCGGTGGTGATCCAGGTGCTGGGCGAGGCGGGGCGCCTGCTCGCCCCGGTCGGGCGGCTCAGCTTCGCCGTCCTGCTGTTCCAGGACCTCGCCGTACTGCCGGTGATGTTCGCGCTCGGGCTGCTCGGCGCCGGGTCCGACGCGGTCGGGATCGCGCGGCTCGGCATCGTCGTCGGCCAGGCGGTGTTCGCGGTGGCGATGATCGTCGCCCTCGGCCGGCTCGGCCTGCGCCCGTTGTTCCGCGGCGTGGCGCGCACGCGCAGCCCGGAGCTGTTCATGGCGGCGTCGCTGCTGGTCGTCGTTTCCACGGCGCTGGCCACCGCCGCGGCCGGGCTGTCGATGGCGATGGGGGCGCTGATCGCCGGGCTGTTGCTGGCCGAAACCGAGTATCGCCGGCAGGTCGAGGTGACGATCGAGCCGTTCAAGGGCCTGCTGATCGGGGTATTCCTGGTCGCCATCGGCATGAGCCTCGATCTCCGCTGGGTGCTCGCCGATCCGCTGGCGGTGCTGGGCGCCGTCGCCGCTCTCGTCGGGCTGAAGCTCGCCGTCATCGCTTCCTCCGCCCGCGCCTTCGGCCAGCCCTGGCGGGTGGGCGTGCCGAGCGGGCTGCTGCTCGGCCCCGGCGGGGAGTTCAGCTTTGTCATTCTCGCTCTGGCCGGTTCCGATGGCTTGCTGAACCCGGCGCAGGCGGATTTCGCCCGGCTGGTGGCGGCGTTGAGCATGGCCGGGATTCCCCTCCTCGGGGCCCTCGGCGCCGGCCTGGCGCGCCGTTTCGAGCGGATACCGCTGGATCCGTCGCTGCGCGCCGAGGCGGCGCCGGCGGCGCCCGCCGGGCGGGTGGTGATCGCCGGCTTCGGCCGCGTCGGGCAGACGGTCGCGGCGCTGCTGACCACGCACCGCGTGAGCTATCTCGCCATCGACGGCGACGCAGACCAGGTCGCGCGCCAGCGCGGCCTCGGCCAGCCGGTCTATTTCGGCGACATCACGCGGCTTGACCTGCTGCGCCGCCTCGGGCTCGATACCGCGCAGGCGCTGGTGGTGACGCTGGATGCACCGCGCGCGGCGGAGGCGCTGATCACCGCGGCGCGGGCGGAATGGCCGGGGCTGCGCATCGTTGCGCGGGCGCGCGACGCCGCCCATGCCGCGCATCTCTACGAGGTCGGTGCCTTCGACGCGGTGCCGGAGACGATCGAGGCCAGTCTTCAACTGGCCGAGGCGGTGCTGGTCGATGTCGGCGTGCCGATGGGGCCGGTGATCGCCTCGATCCATGAGAAGCGGGCGGAGATCCAGGCGCAGATCCGCCGCCTGGCGCCGTCGGCGGAGGTTCGCCCGCTGCGCCGGCGCCGGCTGCGCGATCTGACGCGCAGGACATGACGGAAGGGAACGGCGAAGGATGACGGATACAGAAATTTCGGCGGCGGTGGCCGCGGCGATCGGCGGCCGGCGCAGCGTGCGTGGCTACCTGCCGCGCCCGGTGCCGGAGGCGACGCTGCGGCAGGTTCTGGCCCTGGCCAGTCGCGCTCCCTCCATGACCAACACCCAGCCCTGGAAACTGCGCGTGCTCACCGGCGCGGCGCGGCAGCGCCTGGCGGCGATGCTGCAGGCGGCGCATGCCGATGGCGCCCAGAACCAGGCCGAGTACGACTATTATCCGAGCGAATGGGTCTCGCCGTATCTGGACCGGCGTCGTGAGATCGGCTGGGCGCTCTACGGACTGCTCGGCATCGCCAAGGGCGACCGCGCCGCGGCGCGCCGCCAGCACGCGCGCAACTACGATTTCTTCGGCGCCCCGGTTGGCCTGATCGTCACCATCGACCGCGTCCTCGGCCGCGGCAGTTGGCTCGATCTCGGCATGTTCCTGCAGAACGTCATGATCGCGGCCCGCGGCGCCGGGCTCGATACCTGCCCGCAGGCCGCGTTCGCCTTCTATGCCGACATCATCCACGCCGAACTCGCGATTCCTGCCAGCGAGATCGTGGTCTGCGGCATGGCACTGGGCTATGCCGATACCGACGAACCTGCCAACCGGCTGGAGACGCCGCGCGTGCCGGTCGACGCGTTCGCGACGTTTCTCGACGAATGAGCGCGGCGCGCTACCAGTAATTGACGCGTGGCCAGATCGCTTCGACCGCATCGCCGGCATCGACGACGTGGTAGCGATCATGGGCGGCGGCGGTGAGGCAGGCATGATTCGGCGCGACGCGCACCAGCGCGCCGATGGCGAGGTCCGGGAAGGGCAGCGTCGGATCGCAGGCGACGATGCCATGCTCCTGGTAGGCGCGCACCACCGTGGCGGCGCCGAGCGAGGCCGTGCCGTCGAGTCCCAGCACGCGGCCGAAGCCGTAGTCGTGCGGCGCCGCCTCGGTGCTGCGGTCCTTGGAGAGCGCGAGCGCCCCGGCATCGATGAGCAGGCGGTGCTCGGCCGGGCGGCGGCCGATGACGCTGGCGAGCACGGTGACGGCGATGTCCCCGAGCCCGCAGGAGAAGCGCTGCGCCTGGAACAGGTCGCCGAACATGTAGACTCCCGGCCGCATTTCGGTGACGCCGGCGAGTGTTGCGGCGTGCAGCGCGGTCGGCGTGCTGCCGATCGAGACGATGCCGACCGTGTGGCCGGCCGCGCGCAGCCGCTCTGCGGCCACCACCGCTGCGGCCCGCTCCGCCTCCGCCACCGCGGCGATGGTGGCGGGGCTGGTGGCGGCGTAGCTGTGCCCGGCATGGGTCAGCACCCCGGCCAGCGCCGGGCCGAGCGCCTCGGCGAGCAGTGGCAGGCGCGCATCTTCCGGCCCGAGGCCGCCGCGCCCCTCGCCGCAATCGATCTCGATCAGCGCGCCGACGCCACCTTCCGCGGCGATCGTGCGGGCCAAGTCGAGATCGTCGGTGATCACCTTCACGGCCGCGCCCCGCCGGTTGAGCGCCGCCACCTCGGCCAGCTTCGGCGGCGTGATGCCGGCGGCGAGAATCTGGTCGACGATGCCGTGCGCGGCAAAATGCGCCGCCTCGGCGAGGGTCGAGACGGTGATGCCGCCGCCGCGCATGGCCAGGCGCGCGACCTCGACGGATTTCGCCGTCTTCATGTGCGGCCGCAAGGCCACGACGTGCCGCGCGGCGGCGCGGTCCATGGCGGCGATGTTGCGCGTCAGCACCGCGCGGTCGAGCACCAGGCAGGGGGTACGCAGATCGCTCAGCCGCATGGTCGACCCTCCATCCCGGGCTTGCACCCCGCCCGCATCCGGCCACACTTCCCCAGGCGCCACAAGCGACGCGAGAGGACGCGATGATCAACTACGCCTTCGAAGGGCCGACCTGGGCGTCCAACGTCATCACCTTCAGCTTCGCCACCGTCACCTACAACCAGGACCTGGCGACCCCGTTCAGCGATCCGATCACCGTCGGCAGCCCCGAATATAATCTCGTCGAGCAGGCGCTGACCACCTGGCACCAGGTCTCCGGCCTTACCTTCGTGCTCGTGCCGGACAGCACGAACCCGGCGAATGCCGCCGATATCCGCTTCGGCTATGCCAGCTTCAGCACCACCAGCGGCGGGGAGATCGGCGAGACCGACTACAGCTACGACCCGACGACCGATCAATTCCTCAACGATACGCTGGTGCGCCTCGAGGATCCCGCGTTCGACCCGCTCTCTGGCGGCGCCAACCCGACCTATGCCGGCACATCGACGACGTTCGAGCAGGTCGCGCTGCACGAGATCGGCCACGCCCTCGGCCTCGCCCATTCGACCGATCCGAACGCGGTGATGTACCCGGTCGCCAGCCCCGCCAACCCGACGCTGGACGCCTCCGACATCGCCGGCATCCAGGCCCTCTATCCGGCTACCGCGCCCTGCTTCGTGGCCGGCACGCGGCTGGCCACCCCGGCCGGGGAACGGGCGGTGGAAGATCTGGCAGCGGGTGATCCGGTGCTCACCGCCTCCGGCGCGGTGCGTGCGGTCCGCTGGATCGGCCGGCGGCGGATCATCCGCCCGCGCGGGGACGATGCGCCGGTGCGCCTCGCGGCGGGGGCGCTCGCCGACGGCGTGCCGAGGCGCGATCTGCTCGTCTCGGGCGATCACGCATTCTGGTTCGCCGAGGCGGGCGGCGTGCTGATCGAGGCCAAGCACCTCGTCAACGGGCGCACCATCCGACGCGTTCCGAACCGTGCCGCCGTGACCTATGTCCATGTCGAACTCGACCGTCACGAGGTGTTGCTCGCGGAGGGGGCGGCGGCGGAATCCTATCTCGATACCGGCAACCGGGCCGGGTTCGACAATGGCGCGGCGGTGGCGCCGGCGCCCGGGCCGGCCTGCGCGCCACGCTGCCATCACGGCCCGGCGCTCGCCGCGGTGAAGGCGCGCCTGCTCGACCGGGCCGAACGCGGCGGGCTCATGCTCTGCACCGATCCCGATCTCGCCCTCGTCGCCGGCGGGCGCGTGCTGCGCCCTGCCTATGTCGCCGCCGGGCGGCACATCTTCGTCCTGCCCGCCCCGGTCCGCCGTCTGCGGCTCCGCTCGCGCGCCGCGATTGCCGCCGATGTCAGCCTGGGCAGCGATCGCCGCCGGCTCGGCGTCGCCGTGGCGCTGGTGGAAGGCGAGATGGAAGGCACGGTCCACCGCTTGGACGCCGCGATGCTGGCGGGGCTGAACGGGTTCCACGCGCCGGAACGGGACGGCGAGCGGTCCTGGTGCTGGACCGACGGCGATGCGCATCTCGCCTTCGCCGGCGCGGTCCGGCGGGTCGCCGTCACCCTGCAGGGGACGCTGCGCTACCCCGTCAGCCGACCCGCTCGCCGGCGCACAGCACCGCCCGCACCACCGGCAGCCCTTCATGCACCCGCACGCGCACCAGATCGGCGCGCAGCCCCGCCGCCAGCCGCCCCCGGTCGGTGAAGCCGGCCATCCGCGCCGGCCGCTCGGTGACCAGGGCGATGGCCTCGTGGAGAGGCAGGAGCCCGGTGCGGACGCAGGCGAAGGCGGCCTCGATCAGGCTCGACGGCACGTAGTCGGAGGCGAAGGCGTCCACTACGCCCGCCGCGACCAGGTCGGCGGCGGCGACGTTGCCGGAATGCGAGCCGCCGCGGACGATGTTGGGCGCGCCGGCGATCACCTGCATTCCCTGCGCCCGTGCCGCGCGGGCCGCCGCCATGCTCACCGGGAACTCGCTGATGTCGATGGCGTCGGCGGCGTTCTCGGCGACCTCCTCCTCGGTGCGGTCGTCGTGGCTCGCCAGCGCGATGCCGCGCCCGGCGAGGCGGGCGAGCAGGGCGGCGCGGTTGGGCGCGCGGACCTGCGCCCGCTGCGCGCGGGCGGTGGCGATCAGGCGGTCGATGTCGCGGTCGGAGAACCCATCGCGGCGCTTGAGGGCGCGGTAATAGTCGAGATCCGCATACTGGCCGTAGCCTGGGCAATGATCCATGAGGCTGACCAGGCGCAGGCGCAGATGGCCGGCCACCGGGTCGAACATCGGCAGCATGTCGGGCGCGGGCAGTTCGCAGCGCAGATGGAGGAAATGCTCGGCCTTGAGCAGGCCGGTCCCGGCCAGCGCGTCGAGATCGGCGATGCCGTCGTGGAAGGTGCGGATGCGGTCTTTCTCGAAGCCGACATCGCCGAGGCAGAGCGCGTCGAGCACGGTGGTGATGCCGGCGGCGATGCAGTGCGAATCATGGGCGAGCAGCGCCGAGCGCGACGGCCAGCGCGCGTTCGGCCGCGGCGCTACCTGGCGTTCGAGATTGTCGGTGTGCAGATCGATGAGGCCGGGCAGCAGCAGGTCGCCCTCGAGATCGAGCCCGCCGGTGATGTGCGCGGGCAGGATCTCGGCGATCGCGCCGTCGCGCAGGCGCACGCCGCCGGGACAGATGCCGTCGGGCAGGACGAGCCGGGCATTGGAGAAAATCGCTTCTGGCATGCGGCCTCCTGGAGCGGGAGAGAACATGCCGCGCCGGATGGGATGGCTCCCGGAGTAGGACTCGAACCTACGACCCAGCGGTTAACAGCCGCTTGCTCTACCGACTGAGCTATCCGGGAACGACCGGGGTTCGTATAGCGAAGCGCCGCGGCGGACGCAAATGGGCTGGCGGCCGGCCGCGAGATGGGCGAAAACCGGGCCGCGCGAGAGTGGCGGAACGGTAGACGCAGCCGACTCAAAATCGGCCGACGCAAGTCATGGGGGTTCGAATCCCCCCTCTCGCACCAGCCCCGCGGTTCCGTGCTAGGCTCGGCGCATGTTTTTCCGTGCGATCGAAGATGAGAACCGCCGCCGGCGCCTGCGCTGGCGATCCGGTCTGGCCGTTGCCACGGCGACCCTGTTCGCGCTGACGGCGGGCGCCGGCACGCTCGGCCTGTCCAAATTCGTCCTCGCGGTGGTCTCGACCGTGAGTGTGTTCGCTCTGTTCGGGCTGATCTATACCTTCGTCTGATCCGCATCTTTGCCGGAGCCTCCCTGGGGAGCACCGCCATGCCGGACGATTCCTACGCCACCCATGAGGTGCTGAACCAGGCCGGCGATCTCGCCGGCTACAACGCCTTCGCCGACGACGCCGCTCTTGCCGCTGCCGCGGCCGCGCTCGGCGCCGGCGATGCCGATGGCCGCCTCGCCGCCTGCGGCGCGCTCGTCGGCAGCCGGCGCGTCCAGGTGCTGGCCAGCGCGGCCAATCGCCATGTCCCCGAACTGCGCACCCACGACCGCTACGGCAACCGCATCGACGAGGTCGACTTCCACCCGGCCTGGCACGAGCTGATGGGGCTGATCCGCGGCTCCGAGGTGCATTCCCTGGCCTGGCGCGAGCGCCGCCCGGGCGCGCATTTCGACCGTGCCGTGCTGTCCTATCTCTGGAACCAAGGCGAGAACGGCGTCTGCTGCCCGGCGAGCATGACCTTCGCCGCCACCGCGGCGCTGCGCCACGATCAGGCGCTGCTGGCCCAGTACCAGGAGCGCATCCTCGCAACGGGTTACGATCCGCGCCCGTTGCCGCCGGCCGTCAAGCCGGCGCTCGTCGTCGCCATGGCGATGACGGAGAAGCAGGGTGGCTCCGACCTGCGCCAGACCCAGAGCGTCGCCCGCCCGGAGGGCGCTGCCAGCGGCCCCGGCGCCGTCTACCGCCTCACCGGGCACAAATGGTTCTTCTCCGCCCCGGTCGCCGACTTGTTCCTCACCCTCGCGTGCACCGAACAGGGCGTGAGCTGCTTCCTCGCTGAGGGCTGGCTGGCGGACGGCAGCCGCAACCACCTGCTGCTGCAGCGGCTGAAGGAGAAATGCGGCAACCGCTCCAACGCCTCGGCCGAGGTCGAGTTTCGCGGCCTACGCGCGGTGATGCTCGGCGAGGAAGGGCGCGGCATCGCCACCATCCTCGAAATGGCGCATCTGACGCGGCTGGAATGCGCCTTGTCCTCGGCCGCGATCGCGCGACAGGCGGCGGCGCAGGCGGCGCATCACGCGTCGCACCGCCGCGCCTTCCAGCGCGTGCTGGTCGATCAGCCGATGATGCAGGGCGTGCTCGCAGATCTGGCGCTGGAGAGCGAGGGGCTGACTTGGCTCGCCCTGCGTGTCGCCGCTGCGCTCGACGCCGGGGAAGCGGGCGACGAAAGCGCGCGCGCTCTCTCGCGGATCGGCGTGCCGGTGGCGAAATACTGGGCCTGCAAGCGCGCCCCCGGCGTGGTCGCCGAAGCGCTGGAATGCCATGGCGGCAACGGCTTCATCGAGGACCATCCGCTGGCGCGGCTGCATCGCGAGGCGCCGCTGAACGGCGTCTGGGAAGGCGCCGGCAACGTCATCTGCCTGGACGTGATGCGCGCGCTGGGCCGCGATCCGGCCTGCCGCGATGCGGTGCTGGGGGAGTTGGCCGCGGCGCGTGGCGCCGATCACAGGCTCGATGCGATGGCGGCGCGGCTGGCCGAGACACTGGCCCGGCCGGCGCTGGCCGAGGGCGAGGCACGGCGTTGGGTCGAGACCATGGCGCTGGCGCTGACGGCGAGCGTGCTGGTCCGCCACGCCCCCACCGCCGTCGCCGACGCCTATTGCCGCGCCCGCCTGGGCGGCGAGGGTGGGCTCGCCTACGGCACGCTGCCCTCCGGCACCGACACCGGCGCCATCATCGCCCGGCTCGCGGCGCAGAGCTGATCCGCTGCCGCGTAGCTCAGGCGGCCTCGAAGCGCGAGGCGGGGTCGCCGTGGAAGTCGAACGGGCCCGAATGGGTCAGCTTGCCGCGCGTGTCGAGCCAGAGGGTGCCGCCGAGATCGCGCCAGCGGCGACAGAAGGCGTAGTCCTCGCTGAGGTACTCGCCAGTGTCTGGATCGATCATGCAGTCGAACAGGGCGAAGCGGGGCCGCGGCGGGGTTTTCGGCATCGGGTAGGCGTGGATGCCGGTGTAACGGGTCTCCGGATGCGCTGCGATCAGTCGCTCGATCGCGGCGCGGCGGATCATCATGAAGCCGGTGCCGGCATAGATCGCGGTGGCGAGCCCGTCCTCACGCTGCAGTTCGTTGCCTTCGCAGAGCCGGCCGACATAGAGCAGCCCGGCCTGCGCGATGCTCTCGCCCTCGTCCAGCCTGGCCGCCGCGCGCGGGTCCCAGTGCATGGTCTTCAATGGATAGACGCCGGCGACGATGTCCTTCCCGGCCGCGAGCATGCGCTCCACCTGCGCCGGGTCGAAGCCGATATCGGCGTCGATGAACAGCAGATGTGTCGCGCCCGGCGTGTCCAGGAACTGGCCAACCAACGTGTTGCGGCTGCGGGTGATCAGCGCGTCGTGGCCGAGCATCGCCAAGGTCAGGTCGAACCCGGCGCCCGCGGCGTGCTGCATCAGCCCGATCACCGACTGCATGTAGGCCTGGGTCACCAGTCCGCCGTAGCAAGGCGTCGCGATGAAGATATGGGCGCGGCCCATCATGCTCGCCTCCTTGGCAGGCTGCGCCCGGCCCGTGCCGGCAGCGCTGGCGGGGAGCCTAGAGGGCAAAGATGAACGGGGCCTTAGAGCGCGGCGGCCGGATTGGCCCTCGCCGGAGCGGCGCGCTCAGTGCGCGCGCGCGGCGGCAACGGCGCGCTTGAGGTCGGCCAAGCTGACCGCGCCGGGCACGATCGTCTCGCCAATGACGAAGGCAGGCGTGCCCTCGATGCCGAGACGGTGCGCCAGGGCAAGGTTGTCGTCGATTTTGCGCCCAATCGCCGGGTCCGCCATGTCGCGCTGCAGCCGCGCCCAGTCCAACCCGAGCGCCTTGGCGTCCGCGCGCAGGCTTTCGTCCGTCGGCCCTGCGCTCTCGCGCATCAGCGCGGCGTGCAGCCGGTCGTAGCCACCCTGGCGCTGCGCGGCGAGGAGGGCGCGGGCGCCGAGCACGCTGGACGGGCCGAGGATCGGGAATTCCTTGATCACCAGGCGCACGCGCGGGTCCTGCTGCAGCAACTGCGCCAGCGTCGGCTCGACGCGGCGGCAATAGGGACAGCGGATGTCGTAGAACTCGACCACCGTCACGTCGCCGGTGGGGTTGCCGAGCGTGGCGTCCGCCGCGTCGTGGAGGAGCGCCGGGCCGGAGTCCGCCAGCGCCGCGCCGGCTTCCACCTTGGCGCGGTCCTCCTCTTCCGCCTTCAGTGCCAGAATCCCGTCGCGCAGCAGTGACGGGTCCGACTTCAGCGCCTCGCGGATGATGGCGATGATCTCCTGGCGCTGGTCCGGGGTGAATTGTGCGGAGGACGGCTGCCCGGAGGATGGCGGGACGGGGTCCGCGGCGCGCGCGGCGAAGCGCGGGGTGGCGACGAGAAGCGCGGCCGGCAGGAGCAGGACAAGCGCGATGCGGCGGAGGGACATGGGCATGGCCACGACTCTGGCCACCGTTCCGACGCCCGTCAATCTTGCCCCTCATTCTGGCCGGTCATTCTTGTCCGTGCGCCGCGGTTGCTGGCGGACCGGCGCCCGTCTATGGCATCCAGGGACGGAGCTGAGCATTGGCGATGAGGTGCCGGGGCAATGAAATGGCTGTGACGATGAGGAATGTGTCCGGGAGAACCTCGTCCGGGCTTCGCGCGGGCGCCGCGGCACTGGCTGCGCTCATGGCCGTGTCCGGCTGCACCAGCATGCAGCGCTTTGTGTTCGGCGCCCCCGCGGAGGGGGTTCCGGGCCACGTGGCGGGCTTCCTCGGCGGTGTTGCCGCCGATGAACCGCGTGCCACCGTGGTTGCGCGCGAGGTGCTCTCCTCCGGCGGCAACGCCGCCGACGCCGCCACTGCGCTCGGCTTCGCCCTCGCGGTGACGCTGCCCTCGCGCGCCGGCCTCGGCGGCGGCGGCGCCTGCCTGGTCTATCGCCCCGGCGCTGCGGCCGAGACGGTGATGTTCATGTCGCGGCCGCCGAAGACGCTCGCGGCGTCGGCCGACCGGCCGGCGGCGGCGCCGGCGGTTCCGGCCGGGCTCCTGGCCCTGCATGCGCGCTATGGCCACCTCAAGCTCGACCGGCTGATGGCGCCGGCCGAGGAGATGGCACGCTTCGGCGTGCCGGTCTCGGCCGCGCTGTCGCGCGATCTGCACGTCGTGGCCCGCCCGCTGCTGGCCGATGCCGCGGCGCGCGCCGTGTTCGGCCCGCGCGGCGAAGTGCTCGACGAGGGCGGCATCCTCGTCCAGCCCGATCTCGGCGTCACGCTGGCACAGCTGCGCATCGGCGGGCTGGGCGATTTCTATCGCGGCGCGCTCGCCCACGCGATCGAGGCCGCCGCCGCTTCTGCGGGCGGCGGATTGACGGCGGCGGACCTTACCGGCGTCAGCGTCGAGACGCCCGCCCCGCTCATCCTCCCCGATGGCCGGGTGCAACTGGCCTTCCTGCCGCTGCCGGCCGATGGCGGGCTCGCTGCCGCCGGCGCTTGGCGCGTGCTCTCGTCGAATCCGACCGCGCTCGCCGACGCCGCCCGGCGCGCCGAGGCCCTGGCGGCGCGGTGGCGGAGCGGCGGGGGTGACGCCAAGGCCCTGCTCGGGTCCGAGGCGCCGCCGGCGCGTTTGCCCGACCTCTCGGCCTCCACCGGCTTCGTCGTGCTCGACCACACCGGCATGGCCGTGGCCTGCGCCGAGACCATGGGCAATTTGTTCGGGACCGGCCGTGTCGCCCCGGGGACCGGCCTGCTGCTCGCGGCCTCGCCGGCGACCATGCCGGCGCCGCTGCTCTCGGCCGCGATCGCCTGGGATGCCTCCGCCGGTGCCTTCCGCGCTGGCGCGGCGTCCTCGGGCCAGACCGCGGCGCCGCTGGCTCTCGCCATCGGCCTGCGCACCGCGCTGCGCGACGCCAAGCCGATCCCGACGAAGTGGCCGCCCGATCCCGGCCGCCTGGCGCTGATCGCCTGTCCCGGCGGGTTGCCTGGCGACGAAGAGACCTGCAAATGGGCCACCGACCCGCGCGGCAAGGGTCTCGCGCTCGGCGAGAAGTCGGACCGCGAGCTGGAGCAGGAACGCGGGCTCGGCAGCCCGGAGAAGACGGGCGAGCCGGCGTACGATAACAAGGACCTGCAGCAGCGGCGGACGATCAATTAGCCATCGGTCGCCCGGGGAAGCCAAGCCATGGCACTGAAGATCGGCCGCGCCGCCGCGTCCCCGCCGTTCCGGGTGATGGACGTGATCGCCGCTGCCAACGCCCGCCAGGCCGCGCTGCCGCCGGGCGCGGCCCGGGTGCTGCGCATGGAGGTCGGCCAGCCGGGCACCGGCGCCCCGGCCGGCGCGGCGGCCGCGGCGATGGCGGCGCTGCGCGCGGGCGATCCGCTGGGCTATACCGAGACCTTCGGCCTGCCGGCCCTGCGCGCGCGGATCGCCGCGCACTACCGGGAGTGGTACGGACTCGACCTTCCCGCCCGCCGCATCGCCGTCACCACCGGTGCCTCCGGCGCGTTTCCACTCGCCTTCCTGGCCGCCTTCGATGCCGGCGACCGCATCGCCCTCGCCGCGCCGTACTATCCGCCCTACGTCAATATCCTGCGCTCGCTGGGCATGCAGCCGGTGATCCTGGAGGCCGGGCCGGAGACGCGGTTCCAGCCGAGCGTGGCGATGCTGGACCGGCTCGCCGCCGAAGCCGGGCCGCCGGACGGGTTGATCATCGCCAGCCCGGCCAATCCCACCGGCAGCATGCTGCGCGCGGCGGACCTCGCCGAACTCGCAGCCTGGTGCGCGGCGCATGGCGTGCGCCTCATCAGCGACGAGATCTATCACGGTCTGCACTACGACACGCCGATCGCCACCGCCGCCGCGGTCGGCCCCGACGCCATCGTCATCAACAGTTTCTCGAAATATTTCTCGATGACCGGCTGGCGCGTCGGCTGGATGGTCCTGCCCGAGGCCCTGCTGCGCCCGGTCGAGTGTCTGGCGCAGAATTTCTTCATCAACGCGCCGCACATCGCGCAGGTGGCGGCATTGGCGGCGTTCGAGTGCGGCGCCGAACTCGAAGCCAATGTCGCCCGCTACCGTCGTTCGCGCGCGCGTCTGCTGGCGGCGCTGCCCGATTGCGGCTTTCCCCGCCTCAGCCCGGCCGACGGCGCCTTCTACCTCTATGCCGATATCGCCGCACGGGATGAGGACAGCGCGCGCTTCTGCGCCCGCATGCTGGCCGAGATCGGCATCGCCGCCACCCCGGGCCTCGATTTCGATGCCGCGCGTGGCGGGCAGTTCGTTCGGTTCAGCTACTGCGCCCCAGAGGCGGACATCGACGAGGCGGTGGCCAGGCTCGCCGGCTGGCGCTGAGTCAGGGTCAGCGCGGGCGCGGCGCGACCGGCGCCGGGCTGGAGCCGCTCCCGCCCGAGGGCGCTGGCGCGGGCGTGCTGTCGAAGATGCCGAACAAGCCGCGCAGGAACCCCGGCGTGAGCGCAGCGAGCGGGTTGACCGCGACCGCGGGATCGTCGAGCGGTCCGCTCGCGGTGAAGGTCGCGGCGAAGAGGCCGCCCCCCTTCTCCGGGCTGAACAGGCGGCCGATCAGCGGGATCTCCCCAGGTAGCCGGTTCAGCGCATAGGCCGGGACGATCGTGCCCTGCAGGTCGGCGGTGCGGGCGTCGAGATCGATCCGGCCCTTGGCGGTGAAGCCGAGCGAGGGCGAGTGGGCGCGCGAATCCTCGATCGTCATCTGGCCATCGGCGAGGCGGAACGAGGCCACCAGCTGGTCGAACCCGAGCCCGGGCCCGTGCAGCGCGTCGAGCAGGCCATAGAGCGTCATCGCCTGCAGCACCTTCGCCGCCAGCGGCGCGTCGCGAAGGACGAAGGCTTCGATCTGCAGCCGGCCGAGGAAGGGATGGCCCGGCTGGCGGTCGGCGAATCGCCCGGTGAGGTCGAGTCGGCCGCCCTGCACGCTCTCCAGCACGCCGAAGGCGCGCAGCACCGCCCCGGCGTCGCCGGCGCGCACCGTCAGGGCCCGCCCCGCCGCCTCCGGGGCGAGCGTGATGGTGAGCCGGTTGTTCCGGCCGGCCAGCGCCTCCACATGCGCCCGCTGCAGCGTTTCGCCCGCCTGCTCGGCATGGGCGACCAGGTCGGTGAGGTCCCGGCCGGGGCCGAGCAGGACGCGGCCGAAGCTGGCGTCGGTGATCAGCGACGGACCGCTCGCCGCGGCGGTGGGGGGCGGCGGCGGTGGCCGCGCCGCCGGCTTCGGGCCGGCGGCTTTCAGCGCGGTCGCGGGCGCCGCGCCGCCGAACCGGGGTGCCAGGTCCAGCGCCGTGCCGCTGATGCGCATATGCAGCGGCGCAGACGCCTCGGCACCGAACAGGATCTCGCCGCGAGCTTCGGTGCGGCCGAGCCGGATCTCGTCGAAGCGGGCCGAAACCGGCCGGCCGGCGGCGACTTGCACGCCGCCGCGCACCGCCAGCCCCTCGCCCGTCACGGTGATCGCCTCGATGCCGGTGAGGCGCGATTGCTGGAGCAACGCGCGCGCCGTCAGCGCCGTCGGCGACCCGGCGGGCTTCTCCCAGGCGATCGGCGCCACCGCCAGGCGCGTCCGGCGCAGATCCGCCTGCAGCGCGATCTCGCCGGCGCCGTCGCGGCGTTCGGTCATCGTCGCCTTCAGGCTGGCCGTGCCGGACGCGAAATCGCCCGCATCGAGCCCGGCGCCGGCGAGCTGTGCCGTGCTCGGTTCGGCATTAACGGTGATCCGCTGCAGCGTCTGGGCCGGCGGGCCGGAGCGGAAATCCATCTCCACCGCGAGCTGCGCCGGAATTGCCGCCAATTCGGCACTGCCTTCCAGGTGCAGCCCATCCTGATCGACCTCGAAGCGGAGATCGCTGTGATCGAGCGCGCGGCCGGCGATGATGTCGCCGAGATGCCCGTCGGTGACATGGCCGCTGGCCTTGATCGCGATCGCCTCCATGCCGACCTCGGCCTCCAGCGGCACTCGCGCGACCAGCTTCGTCGTCACCGCGCCCTTCGGATCGACAAGTGCAAGCTTGCGCCGCTCGAACAAGTGCAGCCGCTTCGCCTGCAGCAGGGCGAGAGCGGCCGGGAGCGGGCCGGAAATGTCGAGCGCGATGCTGGCGACCTGGTCCTTGGCCATCAGGCCGTCGATGCGCAGGCTGCCGGACGGCACCGCGAGGGTTCCCGGGGCTGACGCCGATGGCATTGGCGGGGGCGTCAGTACGCCGCCGCCGATGGCGATGTCCACTGCATCCGGCGATACCACGGTGAGTGTTGCCGGCACATGCTCCACCGGCGGCAGCGGCCGCAGCCAGTTCACCGTGAGATCCTCGCCTGAGACGTGCCCGGCAGCGTCCAGCACGGTGAGGTCGGAGCCGCCCGGCTCGGCGGCAAGGCTGAGATCGAGATGCGCCGCACGCGCCTGACCCGCGGTGACGTTCTCGGTCAGCCAGGCGCGCGCCCCCTTGGCCAGCCCGGCCGGCCAGTAGCGCGCGAGATCGGCGAACGGCACGGTGTCGAGGTCGACGCCGAGCCGCGCCTCGATCCGTCCGGGCCGGCGCTCCGCTTCGCCGCTCGCCGTCAGCACCGGCCCGGCGCCGCCGTCGGGCGCGGCGAGCGCCGCCCGCAGCGACCGCAGGTGCAGGCGATCGGGGCTGATCCCGGCTTCGAGCGTGGCTCCCAGCAGCGGCACGCTCCCCTCCCCGGCGTGCACCCGCCCGCTGCCGAGCGAGGCCTGCAGGACCGCGTGCCGTAGCCCGAACTCGGCCGTGAGCGCCACTTGCAGCGTCGCCGAGAGCGGCGCGTCGAGCGCGGACAGCGGCGCCAGGGCGGGGCGGGTGGCGGCGGGCAGAGCGGCCGCGAGCAGGGCAGGGGCGAACGGTTCGGCGGTGAGGCGCAGGTCGGTCTCTCCGCCGGCCCCGCGCGGCACCGTGCCAGAGACGGTGAGGTGGAGCGCGTCATGCCCTACCGCGAGCTGCAGCGTTCCGGCGGCGTCGACACCGCCGGCGCGATGGCGGCGCAGATCGAGGTCCGCGCGCCGCACCGTCCAGACCGCGCCGAGCACCTGGTCGTCGATGCGCAGCGTCGCGTCAATGATCACCAGCCGCGCGAACTGGCTCCAGCGCGTGCCGGCGGTGCTGTGCCTGCCGACGTCGTTCACGCGCGGCGCGGCGAGTTCGGCGAGCAGGAGATCGAACGGGTTCACCCCCGGGTTCGGCACCGTCGCTTGGCCGGTGGCGCCGAAATCGAGCCCGAGCGTGCCCTGGGCGGAGCGAGTGAGGGTGATCGCGGCGCCCTCGACGACGACGGCGCGCGGCACGATACGCCCGACCAGCAGCCAAGCGAGTGAGACCGAAATCTCGCCGCGCGGGATCGCGGCAAAAGTCGCCCCCGTGGCGTCGATCGCGCGCACCTCGCCCAGGCGCACCACGAGCGGCTGGCCGAAGCCTCGGGCCCAGCCGTCCCAGCCGAGGCTCGCCGAGCCGATGACCAGGCGGTTCGGCGCCAGCGCGGCGTCGACTTCCGTGGTCAGCCGCCGCGCCAGCCAGTCGAGGCCGATCGGTCCTTGCGCCAGCCGCCAGGCAAGCACGCCGGCCCCGACCGTGGCGAGCATGGCCAGCGCCATCATCGCATGGGCGAGCCGGTGCAGCGTGAAGGCCGCCCCGCGCGCCGCTTGACCGGCGAAGCGTCTCATGCCCAGCCTCGGCGGCGATGCGCTCTGCCAGACCTCTGCCGCTGCTCCGCCCGGCCGCGCCGCGACAGCCCTGGCCGTCGGCGGCCGACCCGGCGGCGGCG
>DAIDKZ010000186.1 GCA_027449745.1 Acetobacteraceae bacterium
ACGGCGCGCGACGTCGCTGGAGGCGGAGCTGGAAGAGGCGCTGGAGCAGCCGATGGGCGGCGGTGAGGCCGGCGCCGAGAGCCGCGAAATCCCCATCGCCGCCGCCCCGCCGGACGCCTGATCGCGACCCGGCGCGGCGGCCGGTGAAGCGGCGCCGGCTCAGCGCCCCGTGAAGCGGGGCTTGCGCTTCTCGACGAAGGCCTGCCGCGCCTCACGGTGGTCCTCGGTGAGCGCGGTGCGGGCCTGGTGGAAGGCTTCCAGCTCCAGCACCTCGGCCAGCGTGCCGCTCTCGGCGGCGAGCAGGTTGCGCTTCATGTAGCCATAGGCCAGGCGTGGCCCTTCGGCGAGGCGCCGCGCCAGCGCCAGCGCCTCGCCGGCCAGCGCGGCGTCGGGGACGATTTTCGTCACCAGCCCCCATTCCAGCGCCCGCGCGGCATCGAACGGCTCGCCCAGCAGATAGAGCTCCCGCGCCCGCGCCGGGCCGGCGAGCTTGGTCAGGTGGTAGGAGCCGCCGAAATCCCCTGAGAAGCCGATGCCGGCGAAAGCGGTGCCGAAGCGCGCGCTCTCGGCGGCGAGCCGCAGATCGCAGGCCAGCGCGATGCCGAGCCCGGCGCCGAAGGCGGGGCCGTTGATGGCGCCGACGATCACTTTCGGCAGGCTGCGCATCAGCGCGATGATGCGGTGCCGGCCGCGCAGCTCCTCCGCGCGCTCCTCGAGCCCGCGATCGCCGCGCTCGGCCATGCCCTTCACATCACCCCCGGCGCAGAAGCCGCGCCCGGCGCCGGTGAGGACGATGGCGCCAACGCCGGCATCGGCGCCGTAGCGGGTCAGGGCCGCGTGCAGCCGGTCCAGCATGTCGGCCGAGAGCGCGTTGAGCCGGTCCGGCCGGTTCAAGGTGAGCGTGGCGACGCCGTCGGCGACGGTTTCGATCAGATCGGGCATGGCGAGATCAGGCATGGGCGCGGTTTCCTCCTCCAGCGGCTGGTTGGTCCCGCCAGCATAGCCCGCCCCTCCGCGCCGGCCTATCGCGGCGCGGCGCAGGCCTCGACGGTGAGGTGCGAGAGGCCGGGCAGCGCCGCCAGCCGGGCGTGATAGAACCCGGCCGCGTCCTCCCGCGCCGTCGCCACCGAGAGGATGGCCGCGAGGTGGCCGGGGCCGACGCGCCAGAGATGCAGGTCCCGCACCTCGTCGCCCGCCGCCTCCACCGTACGGCGCATGCTGGCCGCCAGGGCCGGGTCGGCGGTCATGTCGAGCAGGATGGCGCCGGTGTCGCGCAGCAGACCGAGCGACCAGTTGGCGATCACCAGCGCGCCGACGATGCCGGCCAGCGGGTCCATCCAGGTCCAGCCGAACCCCCAGGCCAGCCCGAGCCCGACGATCACCAGCACCGAGACGGCCGCATCGGCGAGGACATGGACGAAGGCCGAGCGCATCGCATGGTCGCGATCCGTCCGCGACGACGCATGGTCGTGGTCATGCCTATGGTCGTGGCCGTGCCCATGGTCGTGATCATGCCCGTGATGATGCCCCTCATGGTCCGCGCCCAGCAGCCAGGCGCTGGCGACGTTGACGCCGAGCCCGAGGGCGGCGATCGCCATCGCCTCGGCGAAATGGATCGGCACCGGGGCGAGCAGCCGCTCCACCGCCTCGTAGCCAATCAGGAGCGCGATCATCGCCAGCACGATGGCGCTGCTGTAGCCGGCGAGGTCGCCGAGCTTGCCGGTGCCGAAGCTGAAGCGAGGGTCCTCGACGTGGCGGCGCGCATAGGTGAAGGCGAGCGCGGCCAGCAGCATCGCCCCGGCATGGGTGGACATGTGCAGCCCATCGGCGATCAGCGCCAGCGAGCCGAAGACGGCGCCGCCGGCGATCTCCACCACCATCATCGCACTGGTGAGCACGATCACCGCCCAGGTGCGCCGCTCGTTGCGGGCGTGATGCTTGCCGAGAAAGCGATGGGCGTGCGCCGCCGCCCCGCGCGGGATCATGTCCATCCGGCCCCTCACCGCAGATAGGTGCGGACGACGTCGAGCAGCTGTTCGGCC
Organism: Acetobacteraceae bacterium; assembly: GCA_027449745.1. Taxonomy (GTDB): domain Bacteria; phylum Pseudomonadota; class Alphaproteobacteria; order Acetobacterales; family Acetobacteraceae; genus JAJZVV01. Next base: position 2,043 of record DAIDKZ010000186.1, read on the forward strand.
GCCTCCGCGTCCAGCGCGCCGGGATGGCGCGTGGCGTCGACCAGGTGGGTGCGCACATGGTCCTCGACGACTTCGGCCATCAGCCCGGCCATGGCGCCGCGCGCGCCGGCGATGAGGTGCATCACCTTGTCGCAGCCGGATTCCTCCTCCAGCGCCCGCTCGATCGCCTCGACCTGGCCGCGGATGCGCCGCACCCGGGCCAGCAGCTTGTGTTTCTCGCGCACCGTATGGGTCATGGGCGCGCGTTTAGCATAGGCCCCTACCCTATGTCACGGCCGCCGCGCCGGCCGCCAGCTCCACCACCTCGGCGGTGATCTCCTCCTGGCGCACGCTGCGCTCGCGGGCCACCAGCCCCTCCAGGATGCGCTCGATATTGGCCTTGGCGGCGACCATGGCGGCGACGCGCGCCTCGTTCTCGGCGGCGAAGGCGCTGAGCGCCGCCGCGCACAGTTCGGCATAGACATATTCCTCCGCCAACTGCTCGAGCAGACGCGCCGCCGGCAGAGTGGTGAGCGGGCGCGTCCGGCGCGGCGGGCGGGCGAAGGCGGCGAGGTCCAGCGGCAGCAGCGAGCGGCGCTGCACGGTGAGCCCGGTCCCCGCGCTCCAGACCGGGAACAGCATCTCGACCCGCGCCGGGCGCGTGGCCGGCAGACGCTCGTAGAGCGCGGCGGCGATGCGCTCGGCCAGCGCCAGCACCCCGTCCACGTGCGGCGCCATCGCCGTTTGCCAGGCCGGCTTCAGCCCGCGCTCCTCGGCCAGAATCGCTCCGCGCGAGCCGATCAGGAACAGCTCGCCCGCCACCGGCCCGGCGGCGTCCAGAATGAGATCGTTGAAGGCGCCGGCGAACCCCTGCTCGGCCGCGAACAGCACCAGCAGGCCGGGCGTGCCCGGCGTCGCGCCACGGGGCGCGGGAGACGGCAGCAAGGCGAGTGCCTCGGCGATCGCTCCGGCGATCACACCGGCGTGGGTGCGCACCGGCGCCAGCAGGGCGCGGCTCTGCTGGGCGCGGCTGGCGGCGATGCCGCGCATGGCCGTGACCACCGCTTCGAGCTGGCGGACATTGTGAACGCGGCGGGAAATGTCGGCGAGGCGCTCGGTCACGGCGCGTATTTCGCCGCCAGCGCGGCGAGGCTGGCCAGCAGCGCCGCCCGCCCCGCCTCGTCCAGCGCGCGCGTCGCCTCGATCGCCGTCGTGGCGGCGGCGGCATGGGCGTCCAGCCACGCCGGCAGCCCGGCGCGGAAGGCCGCGACCCGTTCGGTTGGCACCGGGTCGAGCAGCCCCTCCTGCAGCGCCAGCGCCAGGGCGACCTCGTCGGCGAGGCGCAGGGGTGCGAATTGCGGCTGCGCCAGCAGCGCCCGCAGCCGTTCGCCGCGCGCGAGCTGGCCCTTCACCCGCGCATCGGTGATACCGCCGAAGCGGGTGAACATCTCCAACTCCAGGAACTGCGCATAGACCAGCCGCAGCGTGCCCGTCACCGCGCGCAGCGCCGGCGCCTGGGTCTTGCCGCCGACGCGGCTGACCGAGGTGCCGATGTCGATGGCCGGCTTCTGCCCGGCATGGAACAGCTTGGCGTCGAGCACGAGCTGTCCGTCGGTGATCGAGATCAGGTTGGTCGGGATATAGGCGCTGAGATTGCCGGCGTCGGTCTCGGCGATCGGCAGCGCGGTGAGCGAGCCGCCGCCCTTCGCTGCCGACAGCTTGGCCGCGCGCTCCAGCAGCCGTGCGTGCAGGTAGAACACGTCGCCGGGAAACGCCTCGCGCCCGGGCGGCAGATGCGTCAGCAGCGCGATTTCGCGGTGCGTCGCGGCGTGCTTGGTGAGATCGTCGACCACCACCAGCGCGTGCTGGCCGCGGTCGCGGAAATACTCGGCGATGGTGAAGCCGCTGAAGGGCGCGATCCATTGCAGCCCGGGCGGCGCGGCCGCGGTGGCGACGACGAAAATGCAGCGCTCCGGCGCGCCGTGCCGGCGCACCGCCGCGATCGCGCGCGCGACCGACGCCGTCTTCTGGCCGACGGCGACATAGATGCAGATCAGGTCGGTGGATTTCTGGTTGATGATGGTATCGAGCGCGATCGCCGTCTTGCCGATGGCGCGGTCGCCGATGATGAGCTCGCGCTGGCCGCGGCCGAGGGCGAACAGCGCATCGACGGTGAGGATGCCGGTCTGCACCGGCTCGGTGACGAGTTCGCGCTCGATGATGGAAGGCGCCGGCCGGTCGATCGGCCAATGCGCCGCCGCCGCGACCGGGCCGTGGCCATCGAGGGGGCGGCCGAGCGGGTCGAGGACGCGGCCGAGCAGCGCCTCGCCCACCGGCACCTCCACCACCGCGCCGCTGCCGCGCACCAGATCGCCGGCCTCCACCCGCTCGGCCGGGTCGAGCAGGACGCAGCCGATGGTCTCGCGCTCCAGCGTCTGGGCGAAGCCGAGCTCGCCGCGGGCGAAGCGCAGCACCTCGTTGAGCCGCACGCGCGGCAGGCCGGTGACCAGCGCGATGCCGTCGGCCGCACTCTGCACCCGGCCGAACTCCTCGGCCTCGGTGCCGAGCTCGGCGGCGCCGAGCCGCGCGCTGGCACGCCCGAGCCAGCGATCCGGGGTATCGTCAGACATGCTCGTCATCCAGGCTCAACTCCTGGCCGATGCGGTCGAGATCGGCGCGCCAGGAGCTGCGCACCGCCGTGTGCGCGCCGTAGAGCTCGATCCCGGCGATCAGCGTCGGGTCGGTGCGGAACTGCAGGGCCGGCGCCTGCCCCGTAGCCGCGGCGAGCATGGCGGCGCAGGCGGCCCGTTCGGCCTCCGCCAGCGGCGCGGCGCTGACGACCTCGACGATGGCGGACGCATCCGCGAGGCCGCTGCGCGCCTCGGCGGGCAGCGCCGCGAGATCGGCGGCGAGCGCGTGCAGCAGTGCCGGCGTCGTCGCCCCGGCC
>DAIDKZ010000187.1 GCA_027449745.1 Acetobacteraceae bacterium
CGGATCGAGCGTCAGGGCAACCAGAACGAGGAGATCGAGCTCTACGCCTATGCCACGCTCGGCAGCGTGGATGCGACCTCCTGGCAGCTGCTGGAGCGCAAGGCCCGCTTTATCGCCGCGGCCCTTGCCGGCGACCGGAGCATCCGCCGGCTCGAGGATGTCGATGGTCAGGCCAACCAGTTCGCGATGGCGAAGGCGCTCGCCTCCGGCGATCAGCGGCTGCTGCAGAAGGCGGGCCTGGAGGCCGAGGTGGCCCGGCCAGGGTCCCGAATCCAATTTCACCCGACGCTCTGGTTGAGGATCTGGTTGAGATAATCGGGTGTCCAACCTGCGACTTTGCGGCGGAGCTTGACGGATTTCGTATCCTTGGCGGCGCGGACGAGGTTGAGGGCGAAGTGTCGGACGACGGCCATGTTCTTGGCGCCGAAGCCTTTTCGCAGGCGGGACTGATCGTCGTTGAAGGTGACGTCGAGGACCCAGTGCAATCGGTTCTCGATGCCCCAGTGGCCACGGATCGCCCGGCCTGCCGCCTCGGCCGTGAGGCGCGCCGAGGAGATGTAATAGCGGGTCTCAGTATGCGTCTTCTCGCCGCGGCGGATGCAGGCCTCGACGCGGACGATGCTGGCGGCGTCGGGCAGTCGCAGTTCGCCCGGGAAGCGCCGTCCGCCGGCCAGCCACTCGACCTCGCGCACGACGCTGGTGGTGCGCTGCTCGATACGACCGTGGCCCTTGTCGTGCTCGGTGTGGGTTTCGACGGTGCCGGGCGGGGCGGCTGTGAAGCAGGCCTCGACCTCGGCGCGGAGCCCTGGCTGATTGGCCTTGACTGCCAGCAGGTAGTCGGCGCCGGCGTCGCGGATGGCTTTGGCGATGCTGCCGTTGGTGGCGATGGCGTCGATGGAGACCAGCGCGCCACGCAGCCCGTCCTGCTCGGCGAGCCGGGCCAGCAGCACCGGGATGGCGGCGAGTTCGCCGGCCTTGTCGGGCACCGCTTCCTGGCCGAGCACCAGGCGGGCGGTGGTGGCGAACGCCGAGACCAGGTGGATCGGCCCCACCCCGGCGGCGCGGTCATGGCTGCGCCGCGAGGTCTTGCCGTCGATGGCGACGAAGTCGGGGCGATCGGGCCAGGTGCCGCGCACCCAGGCAGTGAAGGCGGCCGAGAACAGCCCGGGATTGATCCGGTTCATCAGGATGGTCAGCCAGCGCCCGCCGGGGACGCCGTGCCGGAACGGCAGATGGCGGCGCAGGAACGCCAGATGGGCCTCGCCCCAGGCGGCGATGTGGTCGTAGTCGTCGCAGTCGGCGATGGTGCCGCAGACCACCAGCAGCAGGATCTCTGCCAGCGGGTGGGCGATGCGGCGGACATCGCGCGGGTCGTCAATGGTCGCGAAATGCTCCAGCAGGACGGCCAGGCGGGATTTGCCCCCCAGCGAGTCAGCGATGGTCGGCATGGGCGCGGCTCCGAATCGGGAAAGCCGCATCGAATCAACCAAACGCACGAGTGTCACCCGCTGTCACATGAGTTCGGCGCCCTGCGTGATCCGCGACGGCGGTTGACAGTGCGATGCCCGAAGCACAGGTTACTGCTTTCCGAGGGGCGCCCCGCCAAGGGGCTGAGACACCGATCGGCCGGCGGCGCCCGGCCAGCGCGGTAACCCTTAGAACCTGATCCGGGTCACGCCGGCGTAGGGACGGGACAGCGCACGCCACATCCCCCCGCCCCGCGAACCGGCCCCGTTCGCGAGAGGACGCCCATGAACGTGCAGAGCAAGCCCGCCGCCGTCACCACCGGCCCGATTGCCGGCTCCCGCAAGGTGTATTCCAGCCCGGACGGACGCCCGGACATCGCGGTGCCGTTCCGCGAGATCGACCTGCACCCGTCGGCGAACGAGCCGCCGCTGCGCCTCTATGACACGTCCGGCCCCTATACCGACCCGTCGCAGCCGATCGACCTGCAGGCCGGCGCGCCGCTGGTGCGCGAGGGCTGGATCGCCGGCCGCGGCTTCGCCGCCGCCACCGCGCGCGCGGTGAAGCCGGAGGACAACGGCCACGCCACCGGCGACAA
>DAIDKZ010000188.1 GCA_027449745.1 Acetobacteraceae bacterium
GCTCGCCCCGTGTCAGCGCCCAGCGCGCCGCCGCCTCGGCCGCCTCGTCGAGCGTGGCGCCGGCGGGCGTCGCCGCGCGCAAGGCCAGATCGCCGCTCTCGCCGGCCATCAGCACCAGCGCCTGGCGCGCCAGCTCGGCGCCCTGGCGGGCCAGCTCGGCGAGCAGCTCGGCCTCGGTGCGCGCCCCGCCGAGGGCCCGGCTGAACCCGCCGATGCGGCGCAGGCTCTCGATGCGGCTCTGTGCCGCCTGCGCCTCCGCGCGCACGCGGCTCGCCATCGCCCCGGTGACGGCGGCGACGATGAGAAACACGAAGACGCCGATGACGTCCTTGGCATCGCTGATGGTCAGCACGTAGAGCGGCGGGATGAAGAAGAAATTCCAGCTCAGGAAGCCCAGCACGGCGGCGAACAGGGCGACGCGCAGTCCGTGCAGGCTGGCCGCAACCACCACGGCGGCGAGGAACAGCATGCCCATCGCCTCCTGCGGGATCGCTGCGACCAGCTCGCCGATGCCGATCACGGCCGCGACCAGCAACGTGCTGACGAGCCATGGCGAAATCCCGGCCGGCAGGTCCGGTGCGCGCAGCTTCGGCGGTGCTGCACTCACCGGGCGGGCGATGACGTGGACGGCGAAGGGCTCGGCGCGACGGACGAGGCGCTGCGACAGGCCGCGCCCCGTGAGCCATCGCCATGGCGACGGCCAGTCCCGGCCGATCACGATCTGCGTCACGTTGTGCCGCTGCGCCGCTGCCAGCGCGAGCGCGACGGTGTCGGTGCCGGTGATGGTCTCGATGTCCGCGCCGAGCTGCTCGGCGAGCGAGAGGACGGAGCGCATGTCCGCGACCCGGCCCGGCCGCTCGAGGTGCAGCACGAGCCACGGCGCGCGCAGTGCTTCCGCCAGCCGCGCCGCGTGGCGGATGACGGCCTCGGCGTCGCCGCCGCCCGCGTCGGACCCGATCAACGCCAACACGCGTTCGCCCACCGGCCACGGGCCGGCGATCGCTTTCGCGCGCATATAGCTGACGATGTCGGCATCGACATGCTGCGCCGCGCGGCGCAGCGCCATTTCGCGCAGGGCGGCGAGATTGCCTTCGCGGAAGAAGCCGCCGAGGGCGCGGCGTGCCGTCTCCGGCGGATAGACCCGTCCCTCGGCGAGGCGGGCGCGCAGCTCCGCCGGGGGCAGGTCGATCACTTCGATGTCGGCGGCGAGCGTCAGAACGCGGTCAGGAATGGTCTCGGCGACGCGAATGCCGGTGATGCGTGCGATCGCGTCGTTCAGACTTTCCAGATGCTGGATGTTGAGCGTCGACCACACATCGATCCCGGCCTCGAGCAGCTCAGCGGCGTCCTCCCATCGCTTGGCGTGGCGGCTGCCCGGAACGTTGGTGTGCGCCAGCTCGTCGAGCAGCAGCAGGGCCGGACGGCGGGCAAGCGCGCCCTCGAGATCGAACTCCTCCACGTCGCGGCCCCGATAGGCAAGCCGCCGACGGGGCAGGACCGGCAGCTCGCCGAGCTGCGCCGCGGTCTCGCGCCGGCCGTGCGTCTCGACGAGGCCGACCACGACGTCGACATTCTCGTCGCGCTTGCGCCGGCCGGCGGCCAGCATTTCCCACGTCTTGCCCACGCCGGGAGCCATGCCGAGAAAGATTTTCAGCCGGCCCTTGCCCTCGCGCGCCGCGGCGAGGATCAGCGCGTCGGGATCCGGACGGCGGTCATCATCCTCGCGCGTCATGTCCTGATTGTAGCGTCAGGCTATGGCGCGCGCACCTCGTCCAATGCGCGGTTCAGTTCGAGCACGTTCACCCGGGGTTCGCCGATGAAGCCCAGGACGGGCAACTGTGTGTGCGCGGCGAGCAGGCCGCTCACAATTGCCTCGGGCAAATGCCGCGCGGCGGCGACGCGGGCGACCTGGCGGGTGGCATTGGCCGGGGAGATGTCCGGGTCGAGGCCGGAGGCGGAGGTGGTCACGGCATCCGCCGGCACCGGTGCCGAGCCGGCCGTTGCCAGATCGGATTTGACGCGATCGATCAGGGCCTTGGCCGTCGGCGCGAGGTTGGAGCCGCCGGAATTGTCGGCCGCATACGGGACCGGGACGGTCTTGGACGGATCCTTGGGATCCGGCTCGGTTGTCGCCGAGGGGCGGGGGTGGAAATAGCGCGCCGCGGTGAAGTTCTGCCCGATCAGCGCGGAGCCGACGATTTTTCCGTCCTGTGCGACCAGGCTGCCATGGGCCTGGAAGGGAAAGACCGCGCTGGCGAGCCCGGTCATCGCCAATGGCACGACGACGCCGGTGAGCAGGGTGAGCAGCAGGACGAGAAGCGCGGCGGGGCGGAGTTCACGGATCATCGCTTGCCTCCTTCACGCCAGCCCGGAGAGGGCGAGCAGCATGTCGATCAGCTTGATGCCGGCGAAGGGCGCAACGATTCCGCCCAGCCCGTAGACCAGCAGATTGCGCCGCAGCAGCGCCGCGGCCCCGATGGGGCGGAAGCGCACGCCACGCAACGCCAGCGGCACGAGGGCCACGATGATCAGCGCGTTGAAGATCACCGCCGCGAGAATCGCCGATTGCGGCGAGGCCAGATGCATCACGTTGAGCGCCCCCAGCTCCGGGTATGCGGCGACGAAGATGGCCGGCAGGATCGCGAAATATTTGGAGATATCATTCGCGATCGAGAACGTCGTCAGCGCGCCGCGGGTGATGAGGAGCTGCTTGCCGATCTCCACCACCTCGATCAGCTTGGTCGGGTCGCTGTCGAGATCGACCATGTTGCCGGCTTCGCGCGCCGCCTGCGTACCGGTCTGCATCGCCATCCCGACATCGGCCTGGGCCAGCGCCGGCGCGTCGTTGGTGCCGTCGCCGGCCATGGCCACGAGTCGCCCTTCCCCCTGAACCCGGCGGATGTAGGCGAGCTTGTCCTGCGGTGTGGCCTCGGCGATGAAGTCGTCGACCCCCGCCTCACTGGCGATCGCGGCGGCGGTGAGGCGGTTATCGCCGGTGACCATCACGGTGCGGATCCCCATCCGCCGCAGTTCGGCGAAGCGTTCGCGGATGCCGGACTTGACGATGTCCTTGAGTTCGATTGCCCCGAGCAGCTGCCGGTCCCGGGCGACCGCGAGCGGTGTGCCGCCGGCACGCGCGATGCGCTCGACGGCGGCGGTGAACGCGGCCGGCGCGTCCGCTCCGCCAAGCCACTGGAGAACCGAATCGACGGCCCCCTTGCGCCAGGAATGGCCGTCGTGATCGAGCCCGGAGAGGCGCGTCTGCGCGGTGAAGGGCACGATCGCGGCGGTCTCGGGCCGAGTGGGCGAGACGGCGTAGCGGTCGCGGGCGAAGGCGAGGATCGAGCGGCCTTCCGGCGTGTCGTCGCCGAGGCTGGCCAGCACCACTGCTTCGGCGAGCTCGCGTTCGCTCACCCCGGGCGCCGGAATGAAGGCGGCGGCCATGCGGTTGCCGAGGGTGATGGTGCCGGTCTTGTCGAGGAGCAGCGTATCGACGTCTCCGGCCGCCTCGACCGCGCGCCCGGAGGTCGCCATGACGTTGAACCGCACCAGCCGGTCCATCCCGGCGATGCCGATGGCCGAGAGCAACCCGCCGATGGTCGTCGGAATCAGGCAGACGAGCAGGGCAGCGAGCACCGGCACGCCCAGGACCGTACCGGAATAACGCGCGAGCCCGACCAGCGTCACCACGGCGATCAGGAAGATGATGGTCAGGCCGGCGAGCAGGATATCCAGCGCGATCTCGTTCGGCGTCTTGCGCCGCTCGGCGCCTTCGACCAGGCGGATCATGCGGTCGAGGAAGGTGGCGCCGGGGGCGGCGGTGATGCGCACCACCAGCCAATCGGAAACGATTTGCGTTCCGCCGGTCACCGCGCTGCGATCACCGCCGGCCTCGCGGATGACCGGCGCGGATTCGCCGGTGATGGCGCTTTCGTTCACGCTCGCCATGCCTTCGACGACCTCGCCGTCGGACGGGATCAGGTCTCCGGCCTCGACCAGGACGTGATCGCCCACGGTCAGCTCGTTAGCCCGCGCCGGCTCGAACAGTGCCCGGTCGGCGGGATTCAGCAGGCGTTTCGCGAGTGTCTCGGTGCGGGCGCGGCGCAGGCTGTTCGCCCGCGCCCGCCCGCGCCCTTCCGCCACGGCCTCGGCGAAGGTCGCGAACAGCACCGTCAGCCACAGGAACGCGGCGATGGCGAGCGCGAAGCCCCAGGGCGTGCCGCTGGCGGCATTGCGCAGGCCCAGCACGGTGACCAGGGCCGAGATCACTTCGGTGACGAAGATGACCGGATTGCGAGCGAGTTGCCGCGGATCGAGCTTGCGCACGGCATCGCCGATGGCGCGGGAGAGGATCGGGCCGTCGAACAGGGCGAGCGCGGCGGCCTTCGCGTGGGTGGCCATCACGGGTCTCCTCAATAGGTCTTGCCGGCGAACAGGACGAAGTGCTCGGCGAGCGGGCCGAGGGAGAGGACCGGCATGAATTGCAGCCCACCCAGGATCACGATCACGCCGACGAGCAACCCGACGAAGAGCGGACCATGGGTCGGGAACGTGCCGCCCGATGCGGGCACCTTGACCTTCGCCGCCAGCGAGCCGGCGAGCGCGAGCACGGGAACGAGGAAGGCGTAGCGGCCGAGCAGCATGGCGATGCCGAGCGTCGTGTCGAGCCAGGACGTGTCCGCCGATAGCCCGGCGAAGGCGCTGCCGTTATTGCCGGTGGCGGAGCTGTAGGCGTAGAGCATTTCCGAGAGACCATGCGGACCGGCATTGCCGAGCGAAGCGGTGGCCTGCGGCAGCACCAGCGACCACGCGGTGCCGCCAAGAATGGAGAAGGGCAGGATCAGCACGGCCAGCATGGCGAGCTTGATCTCCTTCGCCTCGATCTTCTTGCCGAGATATTCCGGCGTGCGCCCAACCATGAGCCCCGCGACGAAGACCGCAAGGAGAGCGAACACCAGCAGACCATAAAGGCCGGAACCCACGCCACCGGGCACGATCTCGCCAAGTTGGATCAGAAGCATCGGCACCATGCCGCCGAGCGGCATGAAGCTATCCAGCATCGCGTTCACCGCGCCGCATGAGGTCGCGGTCGTGATGACATTGAACAGCACGGAGAGCGGAATCCCGAAGCGGATCTCCTTGCCTTCGAGATTGCCCTGAGCCGGGTCGACGCCGAGCGCCGTCAGGAGCGGATTGGCGTGCGCTTCGGCGGCATAGACAACGGCGATCGCGGTGACGACGAAAATCCCGATGACCGCAAGAAGCGCATAGCCCTGGCGCTGATCGCCGACGATGCGCCCGAAGGTGAAGGTGAGCCCGATCGGGATCAGAAATACGAGCAGCGTCTCCAGGAGGCTCGACCAGGCGTTGGGATTCTCGAACGGATGGGCGCTGTTGGCGTTGAAGTAGCCACCGCCGTTGGTGCCGAGCTCCTTGATCGCTTCCATCAGCGCCACCGGGCCCATCGAGATGGTCTGCCGCGCGCCCTCGAGCGTGGTGGCGTCGGCGTGCGTGGCAAGGGTCTGCGGCACCCCGAGCGCGACGAGCGCGAGACCGGCGACGATGGCGATCGGCAGCAGCACATAGAGGACGATGCGCGTGAGATCGGCCCAGAAATTTCCGAGCGTCTCCATCCCGCCACGGGCAAAGGCGCGCGAGACAGCGACCGCGGCGGCGATGCCGGTGCCGGCGGAGATGAACATGTGCGAGGTCAGGCCCCACATCTGGCTGCCGGGCGAGAGCGTGGTCTCTCCGCTATATGCCTGCCAGTTGGTATTGGTGACGAAGCTCATCGCCGTGTTGAAGGCAAGGCGGGGCGACATCCCGGCCAGGTGGTCCGGATTGAACGGCAGGAACCGTTGCAGCCGCAGCATGGCGTAGAGCATCAGGAAATGCAGCGCGTTCAGGAGCAGCAAGGCGGCGGCATAGGATTGCCAGCCCATGCCGCGCCCAGGATCGACGCCGACGGCGGCATAGAGCCCCCGCTCCAACGGGGCAAGGAGCGGTTGAAGAAAGGTCCGCTCGCCTTCGACCACGCGGGCGATATGGAGCCCGACTGGCCAGGCGGCGAGGAGGATGAGGGCAAGCGTGAGCGCGATTTCCGCCCAGCCACTGATGGTCATGGCCGTCTCCCTCAGGTCAGATCTTCGGGTCGGATCAGGGCCCAGAGCAGATAGACGAGAAGGGCGAGCGCGACGCAGCCGCCGAGGATGAGGTCCAGCATCGCTCAGATCCGCGCGCAGAGCGCCGCATAGCCGACCATCAGCAGAATGCCGCCGGCGCCGAGCAGGATGAAGATCAGATCGAACATGGTCCGCGGTCCCGATGCGTTCATAGGATCGGAACCATGACCCGCCACGGCGTCAAACCGCCATCCGCAATCGCGGAGCAAGCCATCAAGCGGAAATCAAAATCTGCCCAGCGGCAGCCGGTGCGCCGGAATGGGGCCGCCGGCCCGCATCCCGGCGGGGAACCGGTCAGCCGAAGGCGCAGCCGCTCTTCACGCCGAGACGCTTCAGGATCGAGGCAGCCGGGCAGATGCCGGTGAAGCTCGACTGCAGCATGTTCAGACCGATGAAGGTCGTCAGCAGCAGGAAATAGGGGCTGACGAAGTACGTCAGTGCAACGCTCAGCAACACCATGAATCCGGCAAAGCGAAGGACGGCAACATCAACGTTCATCGTGGTCACTCCTGTTGTTATAGAGAAATTCGGCGTCCAAGCTCAGTTTGTCTCCTTGAGCTTGGCGATATGGAGCTGCTTCAGCATGAAGCGCTCATAGAATGGCTCGTTCGTTCCGGTGCGGACCTTGCGCATGAAGTATTTCTCGAATCCGATCTTGGCAAGATGCACCCACGTGCCGGACGAGGCCCAGTTCACGTTGCGCGGCGGGATCTGGGGCTGGGCGACGAAGGCGACGCCGCCATCGCCGAAATCGGCGAGACAGACGGCGTTCCATGTGGCGCGCGCGCCCGGCGTGCCGCCGCGCAGCAGCGTGCCGATATTGTTGGCCGTCGCCGTGACCATCGACTCGATCATGAAGCCGGTCTTCGGCACACCGACCGGAACCGGCGTTGACCCGACCGGCGGAATGGCGATGCCGACGCCGATGCCGAACACGTTCGGATAGGTCGGGTTTCGCTGATGCTCATCGACGATCACGAAGCCGCGCGGGTTCACCAGCTTTTCCAACCCGCGCACCGCGGCGACGCCGCGGAAGGCGGGCATCATCACCGAGTAGGCGAAGGGCAGCTCGTGCGTCTTGCGTACAGACCCGTCCTCGGCGATTTCCTCGACGAGCATCGTCCCCGGCCGCACCTCCTTGACGCGCGCGCTGGTGATGAACTTGATGTGCCGATCGCGGAACTCGCCTTCGAGCAGGTCCTTGGTGTTGCCTACGCCATCGAGGCCGAGATGGCCGACATAGGGCTCGGAGGTGACGAAGGTCATCGGCACCCGATCGCGCAGCCGCCGCTTGCGCAGTTCGGTCTCGACGATCATCGCGAACTCGTAGGCGGGGCCGAAACAGGAGGCGCCCTGGACGGCGCCGAATATGGCCGGCCCCGGCTTCTTGCAGAACGCCTCGAAGGCGGTGCGCGCCCGCTCGGCATGGGCCAGTTGGCAGATCGATTCCGTGTGGCCCTCGGGACCGAAGCCGGGAATCTCGTCGAAGGCCAGCTCCGGCCCGGTGGCGACGATCAGGTAGTCATAAGTGACCATCTCCCCGTTCTCGAGCTCGACCCGGTTCTCCGCCGGATGGACCCGCTTGGCACCGACATCGATCATTCGGATCTTCTTGCGTCGGGTGACGTCGGTGAGGTCCACCTCGACATCGGCGCGCTGGCGCCAGCCCACGGCGACCCAGGGGTTGGAGGGTACGAACTGGTAGTGGTGCCCCTGGCCGATCAGCGTGACGTGATCCTCCTTGCGGGTGTGCAGCACCATTTCGAGGGCCATGGTCGTGCCGGACAGGCCGGCTCCGAGGACGACGATCTCAGCCATAGGGGGTCTCCTGTTCTTCGTCCGTTTCCTGCCTTGCCGCTTCGCGGCTGACGCTTGACAATATATTCAAAACTGCGTAGATACGCAACCATGAAAGTTGACCCGACGCTCATGGCCTCGGCGGCCGAGGAAGCCGGGGAGCTGCTCAAGGCGCTCGCCAACCGGCACCGGCTGATGATCCTGTGCCAGCTGGTGGACGGCGAGCGCTCGGTGGGCGATCTTGCCGGCCGTGTCGGGGTGCGGGATTCGACCGTCTCGCAACATTTGCAACTCCTGCGCAAGGATGGGCTGGTACGGGCGCGGCGGGACGGGCAGACGATCTGGTATTCGGTCGCGAGCGAGCCGGCGAGGCAGGTGCTGCAGACCCTGTTCAACATCTACTGCGTGCCGGCCCCGCTGTGCGCTGAACCGAAGCCCGTGTTGCAGAAGGAGGAAATCTGATGCTGGGACGTCTGTTCGGCCGCCCGGCCCTCGCCGAGGTCACGCCACACGAGGTCCATGAAGGGCAGGCACGCGGCGAGGTGCTGCTGATCGACGTCCGCGAGCCGCACGAGCACGCCCACGAGCGCCTGCCCGAGGCGCTGCCGATGCCGCTGTCACGCTTCGACCCGGCCGCGCTGCCGCCTGCGGCGGGGCGGACCATCGTCTTGCACTGCCTAAGCGGGCAACGCTCCGCAACCGCCGCGGCGCGCTGCCACGCCGCGGGGCTGACCAAGGTCGTCAATCTGCGCGGTGGCCTGAACGCCTGGAAGGCCGCGTCGCTCCCCACCATTACCGGTCCCATCCATCCTCATCCCCGCGGCACGCCACGCTGAGCGTGGGCCGGCCGCTGCGCTTCGCCCGAACCCCCCGTGAGGATCCCATCGATGCGACGCATGATGCTGGCCGCTGCGCTGCTCCCCGGCTTGCTCCGCGGGCTGGTTCCGGCAACCGCCTCGGCCGAGCAGGCCTTCACCGTGCGGGCGGAGCCGGTGGCCGATGAGAAGGCGGTGTTCGCCACCGTCGAGAGCCGCAACGTCGTGCCGGCGCGGGCACGCATCGGCGGCACCGTTGTCGCCCTGACGGTGCGCGAGGGCGACGAGGTTGCCCAGGGCGCTGTCATCGCCCGCGTCGTCGACGAGAAGCTGCAGCTCCAGCTCAACTCGCTCGATGCGCAGATCTCCGGGCTGAAATCCCAGCTCGCCGAGGCGCAGACGGATCTTGCGCGGGCCGAGACGCTGGCGCGCCAGGGGGCGGTGTCCAAGCAGCAGCTTGATCAGGCCCGGACCGCGTCGGACGTCGCCACCAGCACGCTGCGCGCGCGCATCGCCGAACGCGCCGTGATCGTCCAGCAGATGACCGAGGGCGACGTTCTCGCGCCAACCGCCGGGCGCGTGCTCCAGGTGCCGCTCACCAAGGGGAGCGTCGTTCTCCCGGGCGAGCCATTGGCCCGGGTCGCCGAGCACAACTTCATCCTGCGCCTGCGCGTGCCCGAGCGCGCGGCCCGCTTTCTCAAGGTCGGTGACAAGGTGCGCGTGGACGGCGCCGCGCTGGGCCAGCCCGGCGACGAATTCGGCACCATCGTTCTGGTCTATCCGCAGATCGAGGAGGGCCGCGTGCTGGCCGATGCGACGGCGGAAGGTGTCGGCGCCTATTTCGTCGGCGAGCGCGTGCGGGTCTGGATCGATGTCGAGCGACGGCGGAGCTTCCGCATTCCGCGCACGTTCGTGCACGAGCGAGGTGGGCTCAGCTATGTCCGCCGCCAGGTTGGCACCGTGGTGACCGAGGCTCCGATCCAGCTCGGGCGCGATCTGCCGACCCAGGCGATGCCCGACGGCGTGGAGGTTCTCTCCGGGCTCGCCGACGGCGACGCGCTGGTGGCCCCATGAATCTCGGCTCCTCCAATCTCGGTTTCTCCGGACGCCTGACGCAGGCGAGCGCGCGCTCGCCACTGACGCCGCTGTTCCTGCTGGTCGCGCTCGCCGCCGGCCTCGTCGCGCTGCTCACCATCGCGCGCGAGGAAGATCCGCAGATCCACGTGCCGATGGTCGACATGATGGTCAGCGCCAACGGTCTGAAGGCCGAGGATGCGGCCGAGCTCGTGACCAAGCCGCTGGAGACCATCGTCAAGGCGATCCCGGGCGTCGAGCATGTCTACAGCCAGACGCAGGACGACCAGGTGATGGTCACGGCGCGCTTCGTCGTCGGGACCGACGAGGATGCGGCCGTACTCGCCGTCAACAACAAGATCAACGCCAATATCAACCGCATCCCGATCGGAATCGCACCGCCTTTGATCGTCGGGCGCGGTATCAACGACGTCGCCGCGGTGGTGCTGACGCTCTCGCCCACACCGGCGGCCGCGGCACGCTGGAGCCAGGCGGATCTCGATCAGCTCGCGCGCAAGCTGCAAACAGATCTGCTGAAAATCCCCGATATCGGGCTGTCCTACATCGTCGGCACCGATCCGGAGGAGATCCGGGTCGAGCCCGATCCGGAGAAGCTTTCCCTCTACGGGGTCACGCTTCAGCAGCTGATCGGCAAGGTCCGCGACGCCAATCGCTCATTCGTTGCCGGACAGATCCGCGATGCCGGCACGGTACGAACGGTTGCTGCCGGGCAGACGCTGCTCGGCATTCCCGATATCGGGCTGCTGATGGTCTCGACGCGAGACAACCGCCCGGTCTATCTGCGCGACGTCGCCCGCGTCGTGGTCGGCGCGGGGCCGGTGGAAGACCGGGTGTGGAACATCGAGCGCGAGAGCGACGGCAAGTATGTCCGCACGCCGGCGGTGAGCCTTGCGCTGGCCAAGCGTCCGGGTGCCAACGCGGTGGTAATGGCGGCCGAGGTGCGCCAGCGTCTCGCCCTGCTGCAGGGCCAGCTCATACCCGCCGACATCCGCGTGAAGATCACGCGCGACTATGGGCGCACCGCGAACGACAAGGCCAATGAACTGCTCTTCCATCTCGGGCTGGCCACGATCTCGATCGTCGTGCTGATCGCCTTCACCATTGGCTGGCGGGAGGCCGTGGTCACCCTGGTGGTGATCCCGACTACCATTCTGCTCACGCTGTTCGCCGCCAAGCTGATGGGCTACACCATCAACCGAGTCTCGCTGTTCGCGCTCATTTTCGCAATCGGCATCCTTGTCGACGACGCGATCGTCGTCGTCGAGAACATCGCCCGGCACTGGGGCATGAATGACGGCCGCACCCAGTTGCGAGCGGCTATCGAGGCGGTCGCGGAGGTCGGCAACCCCACGGTCGTCGCCACATTGACTGTGGTCGCGGCCTTGCTGCCCATGCTGTTCGTCTCCGGACTGATGGGGCCGTACATGGCGCCGATCCCGGCCAACGCCTCGGCGGCGATGCTGTTTTCATTCTTCGTCGCGATGATCGTTGCGCCTTGGCTCATGCTGAAGCTGGCGCCAAGACCGACGCCGGGCGTAGCGCATGCGGCGCATGGCGAGGGCGCGCTGGGGCGGATCTACCGGCGGATTGCCGCGCCGGTGATCAAGAGCCGCGCCCGCGCCTGGACGTTTCTTCTCAGCGTCGGTGTCGCGACGATCGCGGTCTGCGCGCTGTTCTATACCGAGACTGTCACCGTCAAGCTGCTGCCCTTCGACAACAAATCCGAGTTGACGGTGCTCGTCGACCTTCCCGCCGGCGCAAGTCTGGAGGATAGCGAGCAGGCGCTGCTGGCGGCCGCCCGCGTTACCGAAGCCCTGCCCGAGGTCGAGTCGATCCAGGTCTATGCCGGCACGGCGCAACCGTTCGACTTCAACGGCCTGGTGCGCCACTACTATGCGCGCGAGGGACAGGCGATGGGCGACCTGCACGTGGCGTTGCAGCCCAAGGATGAGCGGTCGCGCTCGAGCCATGCCATCGCGCTCGACCTGCGCCAGCGCCTGGCAGCGGTGACGCTGCCGGAGGGTGGGGTGTTGAAGGTGGTGGAGGTGCCCCCCGGGCCACCGGTGCTGTCGACGCTCCTGGCGGAGGTGTACGGCGCCGACCAGGCGACCCGGCGCGCCGTCGCGGAGCAACTGAAGGTGATCTTCCATTCGGTGCCCTACATCGTCGATATCGACGACAGCTATCGCCAGCGACCGCCGCGGCTGCGGATCGCCATCGACCAGGAGCAGCTGGAATATTTCGGTGTCGAGCAGAGCGACGTCTACGACACGATTCAGGCGCTGTTCGGCGGAGTGCCGGTCGGATATTCGTACCGCGGCGAGAATCGCTACCCGATCGACATCGTCGTCGGACTGCCCAAGCGCGACGAGAGTTGGAACGAGCGCCTTGCCTCCACGCCGGTGCCGGCGAACACGCTCCCAGGAAGCAAGACGGTCGTTGAGCTCGGCCAGGTGGTGAAGGCGACGGCGACCGAGGGTTCGCGGATCCTGTTCCGTCGCGACGGGCACTATGCGGACATGGTCACAGCGGAGCTGGCCGGGCGCTTCGAGGCGCCGATCTATGGCATGCTGGCAGTAGACAAGCTCGTCGCCGAGCATGACTGGGGCAAGGTGCCGCGGCCGGTCGTATCCTTGCGGGGCCAGCCCGACGACGAGAGCCATCCGACCCTGCTGTGGGATGGGGAATGGGAAATCACCTATGTCACCTTCCGCGACATGGGCGCGGCGTTCGGCGTCGCGATGCTCGGGATCTACATCCTTGTGGTGGCGCAGTTCCGCAGTTTCAAGCTGCCGCTGGTGATCCTGACGCCGATTCCGCTGACCCTGATCGGCATCGTGCTCGGGCATTGGGCTTTCGGTGCGCCCTTCACCGCGACCTCGATGATCGGGTTCATCGCGCTGGCCGGGATCATCGTGCGCAACTCGATCCTGCTCGTGGATTTCATCCGCCATGATGCCGGGCACGGCAAGACGCTGCGCGAGGTGCTCGCTGACGCCGGCGCGATCCGCTTCAGGCCGATCCTGCTCACCGCGCTCGCTGCGATGATCGGTGCGGCGACGATTCTGCTCGATCCGATCTTCCAGGGGTTGGCAATTTCGCTCTTGTTCGGTCTCGCGTCCTCGACATTGCTGACGGTGCTCGTGATCCCGGCGATCTACGTGGTTCTGCGCCATCCGGACGCCTTGTTCGGACACGCGGAGCCGCCGCCGAAGCTGTGACACGTCGCCAACAGAAGGAGCTCGTTGAATGTATCAGGATTGGCCCAAGATCGCGCAGGACATGACCGGGGTCGTGCGCGAGTTGCGTGGTGGCGCGCCGGAAGTGATGAAATCTTTTTCGGCTCTGGCGCGCGCCGCGCTGGACGGCACCGCACTCGACGCCAAGACGAAGGAGCTGATCGCGCTTGGCATCTCCGTCGCGGTGCGATGCGATGCCTGCGTTGCATTCCATGCCGAGGCCGCGGTGAAGCGGGGCGCGACACGCGAGGAGGTCTTGGAGGCGATGGGGATGGCGGTTTATATGGGAGCCGGCCCGTCGGTGATGTATGCCGCTCAGGCACTGGAGGCTTTCGAACAGTTCCGCGCGCGTGCGACCGCGGAGAGGGCGTGACGACATCGGGCGATAGTTGCGCCGATACAATGTGACGGTACCGTACTGCATCCAAGGAGAACGACATGGAGGAAGTCCAACCCCGCCGCAGCGCCCTGAAGGCGTTCGGCCTGTCCCTCGCCGCTGCCGCGGTGATGGGGGGCAGAGACGCCGAGGCCGCGGCGACGGCGAGCCTGGTTCCGGAAGGCGCGCATGATCTGCGCGACCTGCAGGCGCGGCTCGAGCGCGCGCCACGCCGGCGCGATTACAAGACCTCGTCGATGGTGCTGACCGATGTGAAGGACTGGGACCACGAGGCGTTGGCAGAGCTGATCGCCTACAAGGGCAAGTTCAAGCAGATATGGGATAATGTCGCGCTCGATGGGCCGTGGCTTAATCTGATGCGCAACGCGCTCAACACGCAGATCTGGTCGTTCCGTCATCCCGGCTATCTAGCGGTTTCGGGCACGCATAGCCTTGCCCATCTGGCGCTGTTCGATCAGCCGATGTGGGACAAGTACTCACTGTCCAAGCTGGCAGGGGAGAAATTCAAGACCAATACGCTGATCATCGATCATTCCGAGGGAGCGGATCCGAAGGATTTCGAAAAGCCCGACGGTCTCTATGCGCCGGCCGAGACGACCATTCCGGTCCTGCAGCGCCGGGGTGTGGTGTTCCTCGCCTGCCACAACGCGATCTGGGAGATCAGCGAGCGGCTGATGAAGATGGATCTCAACCCCGATAAGCTCGCCCACGATGCCATGTGCGCGGAGCTCACGAACCATCTGATTCCCGGCTGCGTGCTGACGCCGGGCGTGGTCGGGACCGCGCTCGAGCTGCAGCTGGCCGGCTTCCAGTACGCGAAATGACCCGCTGGGTTTCGGGTCTGCAGCGCGGCGTCGCCGCCGCGCTGCTTCTCCTCGCGGGCGCATTCGCCGCGCGCGCGGAGGGCGTGGTCTTCCCGCCATGGCAGCACGGCGCCAACAGTGACGTCAGGGAGAAGGGGCTGGAGTTCACCGTCCCGGAGGTCGACAATCTCCCGGATTTCCACGGCAACCCGGTCGATCCGAAACTCGCGCTCTTCGTGGGCGGCAACTACTTCTTTGCCATGGCGCCGCTGGTCGCGGCGTTCGAGGCTGAGCATCCGGAATTCGAGGGGCGCATCTACTACGAGACCATTCCCCCCGGGCTGCTGGTGAAGCAGATCGAGAGCGGCGGGGTCATAACCACCGGCAACATGACCTGGCGCGTGCAGGCGGATGCGTATCTGGCCGGGCTGCGGAAGGTGAAGCAGCTCATCGCGCAGGGGCTTCTCGTGGCGCCGGCGGTGCCCTACGTCACCAACCAGCTCGCCATCATGGTGCCAAAGGGCAACCCGGCCCACATCACTGGGCTCGCGGATCTCGGCCGTCCGGACGTACGTCTGGCGATGCCCAACCCGGAATTCGAGGGCATCGCGCGGCAGATTCGCGCGGCGTTGGTGAAGGCCGGTGGCGAGGCGCTTGCGGACACGGTGTACGGCGCTAAGGTCAAGGACGGCACTACGATCCTGACGCAGATCCACCACCGTCAGACGCCGCTCTGGCTGATGCAGGGCCGCGCCCAGGCCGGCGTCACCTGGCGGTCCGAGGCGATGTTCCAGGAGCAGGCCGGCAACCCGATCGAAGATGTGCAGATCCCGTCCGAGCATAACGCGACCGCCATCTATGCCGGCGCACTGGTGAAGGCCGCGCCCCATCCCGAGGCCGGAAAATTGTGGCTGGACTTCATTCGATCGCCGCAGGCACTGGAGATTTTTGCCCGCTATGGGTTCGCACCCTATCGCGGCGACGGCGATTGACGGAGTGGATCCGACACCCGGACCGGGGGCGTCGGCTGAACGAGCGCCATAACGTCGGCGGCGGTTTCTACCTGACCGGAGCGGTCGCGGGCAGATTCCACGTGCATCGGCCGGGCAGGCGGCCTAGGCTTCCGTCATGCAGAACCGAACGATAAAGGGGGAGGCGCGGGCGGTCCGTGCCTCGGTTTGTCCGCATGACTGCCCGTCGACCTGCGCGCTGGAGGTCGAGGTGCTGGATGGTGCGCGGATCGGCACCGTGCGCGGCGCGGAGACGAACTCCTACACGGCGGGGGTGATCTGCGCCAAGGTGGCACGCTACGCCGAGCGCATCCACCACCCGGACCGGCTCACGCGTCCGCTCCTGCGCACCGGGCCCAAGGGTGCCGGCCAGTTCCGCGAGATCGGCTGGGACGAGGCGCTGGATCGCATCGCCGCGCAGTTCCTGGCCGTATCCGCCCGTCATGGCAGCGAGGCCGTCTGGCCCTACTACTATGCCGGCACTATGGGGCTGGTGCAGCGGGATGGCATCAATCGCCTGCGTCACGTCATGCGTTATTCCCGTCAGCATACGACCATTTGCACGACGCTGTGCGAAACCGGGTGGATCGCGGGCGCCGGCCGCTATACCGGCCCCGATCCGCGCGAGATGGCGAAATCGGACCTGATCGTGATCTGGGGCGGCAACCCGGTCGCGACGCAGGTCAATGTCATGACCCATGTCAGCCGCGCTCGGAAGGAGCGGGGGGCGAAGCTCGTCGTCGTCGATCCCTACCGCACCGGTACCGCGGCGGTGGCCGATATCCATCTCGCGCCGCGTCCGGCGACCGACGCCGCCCTCGCCTGCGCGGTGATGCACGTCGCTTTTCGCGATGGCTACGCGGATCGTGACTACATGGCGCGCTATACCGATTGCCCGGAGCAACTCGAAGCCCATCTCGCCACGCGCACGCCGGAATGGGCTGCCGCGATCACCGGGCTTCCGGTGGCCGAGATCGAGGCGTTCGCGAAGCTCTATTGTGGCACGAAGCGCAGCTACATCCGCGTCGGGTACGGGTTCGGCCGGGTGCGCAACGGCGCCATCAACCTGCACGCCGTGACCTGTCTGCCCGGCGTGACCGGCGCCTGGCAGCACGAGGGCGGCGGCGCGTTCTGGAACAACCGCGGTATCTATCACTGGGACAAGACGCTGATCGAGGGCCTCGATACCCGCGACAGGTCGGTCCGAGAGATGGACATGAGCCGCATCGGCGCCGTGCTCACCGGCGATCGGACCGAACTCGGCGACGGGCCGCAGGTCCACGCGATGCTGATCCAGAATACCAATCCGGCGACGGTCGCGCCGGACTCCAACAAGGTCCGCCGCGGCTTCCTGCGCGAGGACCTGTTCGTCGCCGTGCACGAGCAGTTCATGACCGAGACGGCGAAGCTCGCCGACATCGTGCTGCCGGCCACCATGTTCATGGAGCACGACGATCTCTACCAGGCCGGCGGGCACAGCCACATCCAGATCGGCCCGAAACTGATCGAGCCGCCGGGCGCGTGCCGCTCCAACCACGAAGTGCTGCAGGGCCTCGCCATGCGGCTCGGCGCGCGCCATCCGGGCTTCGAGATGAGCGCCATGGAACTGGTGGATGCGACCCTGCGCGCGTCCGGCTGGCCCGGCGCGGTGGAGGTGATGGCGCGGCGCTGGATCGATGCGCAGCCCGACTTCGCCGATAGCCATTTCCTCAGCGGCTTCGGCCACGCCGGCGGGAAATTCCGTTTCGCGCCGGACTGGGCGGCGCTCGGGCCGAACCATGCGGCCATGCCCAGCCTGCCCGACCACGCCGCGGTGATCGACGCCGCGACCGAGGAACGCCCGTTCCGCCTCATCGCGCCGCCGGCGCGGCAGTTCCTCAATACCAGCTTCACCGAGACGCCGACCTCCCGCCGGCGCGAGCAACGCCCGGTGGCGCGCATCCACCCCGACGATGCCGCCCTTCACGGCCTCGTCGAAGGCGGGCGCGTGCGGCTCGGAAATGCGCGCGGCGAGGTGGTGTTGCCGGTGATGCTCTTCGACGGCATGCAGCCGGGTGTCGTCGTCGTCGAAGGCATCTGGCCGGGCAGCGATTTCGAGGGCGGCAAGGGCATCAACGTGCTCACCAGCGACGAACCGGGCCTGCCCAACGGAGGGGCGGTGTTCCACGACACCGCCGTATGGCTTCGGGCCGAGGCGGCGGTGCTGAGTTTGGCCGCGGAGTAGCCGTCTCAGCTCCGCGTCAGTCGCCGCACCCCGTCGGCTCCGGCCACCAGCACCGCGGAGGCGCGGCCGATGAACAGGCCGGTCTCGACCACGCCGACGATCTCCCTCAGGTGCCGCTCCAGCGCCGCGGGCTCGGCGATGGAGCCGAAATCGCAATCGAGAATCGCGTTGCCGCCATCGGTCGCGTAGACCGCGCCGTCGGGACCCAGCCGCCGGGCCGCCCGGGCGCCGAGGCGGGTGATCTTGTGCGCGGTCGCCTCCCAGCCGAACCGCACCACCTCGACCGGAACCGGCAGGGCGAGTCGGTCGGCGAGCTTGGTCGCGTCCACCATGATCAGCAGGCGCTTCGAGGCATCGGCGACGATCTTCTCGCGCAACAGCGCCCCGCCCATGCCCTTGATCAGGTTGAGCGTGCCGAGTTCCACCTGATCGGCGCCATCGATGGTGATGTCGATCTCGGGATGGGTGGCGAAGTCGGTGAGCGGGATGCCGGTCCGGCGCGCCTGCGCGTCGCTGCGCTCCGAGGTGGGAATGGCGAGGATGGAGAGTCCCGCCCGCACCCGCTCGGCGAGCAGATCGATCATGAACGCGGCGGTCGAGCCGGTGCCGAGCCCGACCACCATGCCCGGCCGCACCTCCGCGACGGCGGCGGCGGCGGCGGCGGCCTTCTGCCGATCCTGTTCGGTCATCCTATCCTTCCTTCACTGTCGGCGCGGGCTTGCGTGCCGGCGCGGCGCGGGTCAAACCTCTGGCCCAGAGCCGCGCCGGCGGCAAGGAGGGGGCATGACCAATCCGTTGCGGCAATTGCTCGACCACGGTCAGTCCGTCTGGCTCGATTTCGTCAGCCGGCCGCTGCTCGATAGCGGCGAGCTGGCACGGCTGATCGCGGTGGACGGGATTCGCGGCGTCACCTCCAATCCCAGCATTTTCGAGAAGGCCATCGGCCAGTCCAGCGACTATGACGCCGATCTCGCGCGGCTCGTCGCCGAGGGCGACCGGCCGGTGGAGGCGCTGTTCGAGGCGCTCGCCATCGCCGATATCCGCCGCGGCGCCGATGCGCTGCGCGGCGTCTACGATGCCACCGCGGGGGCGGACGGGTTCATCAGCCTGGAGGTCTCCCCCTATCTCGCCATGGATACGGCGGGAACCATCGCCGAGGCCCGGGCGCTCTGGCGGGCGGTGGACCGGCCGAACCTGATGATCAAGGTGCCGGGCACCACGCCCGGCGTGCCGGCCATCCGGACGCTGATCGCCGAGGGCATCAACGTCAACGTCACCCTGCTGTTTTCGATCGACGCCTACGAGGCGGTGGCCGAAGCCTATATCGACGGCCTTGCGGCGTATGCGGGGCGGATCGCCGGTGTCGCCAGCGTCGCCAGCTTCTTCGTCAGCCGCATCGACCAGTCGGTGGAGGCGATCGTCGCCCGCCGCCTGCCAAGCGCGACGGCGGAGGAGGCGGCAGCGCTGCGCGGGCTCGCCGGCAAGGTGGCGATCGCGAATGCGAAGCTCGCCTATCGCCACTATCGGGGACTGATCGCCTCGCCGCGCTGGCAGGCGCTCGCCGCCCGCGGGGCGCGGCCGCAGCGGCTGCTCTGGGCCTCCACCGGCACTAAGAGCAAGGATTTCCCGGACACGCTCTATGTCGATACGCTGATCGGGCCGGACACGGTGAACACCATGCCGCCGGCGACGCTCGCTTCGGTGCGGGACCATGGCGCCGTCGCCACTACGCTCACCACCGGCCTCGATGAGGCCGAGGCGGTCATGGCCACGCTGGGGCGGCTCGGGATTTCGCTGTCCGCCATCACCGCCGAGCTGGTGCAGGATGGCGTGCGCCGCTTCGCCGAGGACGCGGACAAGCTGTTCGCCGCCGTCGCCCGCCGCCGTGCCGAGGCGGTGGGGGCCCTGCCGATGCGTCTGGCCCCGCCCGTGCCCGGACTGGCGGAGGCAGAAGAAGCGTGGCGGCGCGACGGCCGCGTCCGTCGCCTCTGGGCCCGCGATGCCACGCTCTGGACCGGCGGAGACGAGGCGCGTTGGCTCGGCTGGCTCGATGCGCCGTTCCCGCCCGCCGCGCTCACCGAGCGCCTCGCCGGCTTCGCCGCGGGCATCGCGGCCGAGGGGCTCACGCACGTGCTGCTGATCGGCATGGGCGGTTCCAGTCTCGGCGCCGAGGTCCTGGCGACCGTGCTGCCGGCCCGGCGGCGGCTCGTCGTCCTCGATTCGACCGATCCGGCACAGATCCGCGCCGCGGAGGCGGGGATCGACCCGGCGCGGACGCTGGTGCTGGTCGCCAGCAAGTCCGGCGGCACGCTGGAGCCGGATCTCCTGATGCGCCATTTCCTCACCCGCATCCCCGCGTCCAGGTTCGTCGCCGTGACGGATCCGGGCTCGGCGCTGGAAGCCTTCGCGCGGCGGGAGGGGTTTCGCGACCTGTTCCTCGGCGATCCGGCGATCGGCGGGCGCTATTCGGTGCTCTCCGCCTTCGGGCTGGTGCCGGCGGCGGCGATCGGGCTCGATCTCGCCGCGCTGCTTGCCGGCGCCGCGCGCATGGCCCATGGCTGCGGCGCGATGGTGCCGCCGGCGGAGAATCGCGGCGTGCAGCTCGGCCTGGCGATGGCGCTGGCGGCGCGCGGCGGGCGCGACAAGCTCACCATCACCGCTGCGCCGGGGCTTGCCGCCATCGGTGCCTGGCTGGAACAGCTGATCGCCGAATCGACCGGCAAGCAGGGAAGGGGGATCATCCCCATCGCCGACGAGCCGCCTGTCGCGCCGGAGCGCTACGGCGCGGACCGCCTGTTCGTGCATCTCGCGCTCGCCGGCGAGACGGACGCGGCGCAGGCCGCCCGGATCGCGGGCCTGCGCCAGAGCGGCCATCCGATGATCGAGCTGATCCTGTCCGGTCCGGAGGCGATCGGCGGGGAGTTCTTCCGCTGGGAGATCGCGACCGCGGTGGCCGGCGCGGTGCTCGGCATCCATCCGTTCGATCAGCCGGATGTCGAGGCGAGCAAGGTGAAGACGCGGGCGCTGACGGAGGCAATCGAGGCGGGAGGCGCGGTGCCGGCGGAGGTGCCGCTTATGCATGCCGGCGCATTGACCCTCTACGCCGACCCGGCCAACGCCGCCGCGCTCGGCCATCCGGCGACCCTCGTCGACGCGCTGCGGGCCCATTTCGCCCGGCTCGCGGCCGGCGACTACGCTGCGCTGCTCGCCTACATCGCCCGCTCGGCACCACACGAGGCGGCGTTGCAGCGGCTGCGGGAGCGCATCCTGGCCGCGCGCGGCGTCGCCACCGCGGCGGGCTTCGGGCCGCGTTTTCTGCACTCGACGGGGCAGGCCTACAAGGGCGGACCGAACAGCGGCGTGTTCCTGCAGATCACCGGGTCCACGCCCGATCTCGCGGTGCCGGGGCGTCGGATCGGCTTCGGCGCCGTGCTGGCGGCGCAGGCGCGCGGCGATTTCACGGTGCTCGCCGAGCGCGGCCGCCGCGCGGTGCGGGTGGATCTGGGCACCGACATCGAGGCCGGCCTTGCCGCGCTCGATGCGGCGCTCGCCGCTGCGTTCGCCTGAGCGGTGACGGGGCCGGCGCGCCCGCCCGCGCGTCCGCCCGTGCGGGGCGGCATCGGGCTGCTGCTGCGGGGCTGCGAGTGGCTGGCCGCAATGCTCGTCGTCGTCGAGGTGGCGCTGCTGCTGGCCGGCGTGGTGTCGCGCTACGGGTTCGACGCGCCGCTGGTCTGGTCGGACGAACTTGCCGGGGCGGTGTTCCTCTGGCTGGCGATGCTCGGCGCGGTCATCGCGCTCGCCCGCGGCGAGCATATGCGGCTCGGAGCGGTGGTGGCGCTGGCCGGGCCGCGGCTCGCCGCCGGGCTGCAAGCGCTGGCGGCCGCGGTCGTCGCCGTGTTCGTGCTCGAAATCGTCGTCCCTGCCTATGACTATGCGCTCGAGCAATGGCAGATCACGTCCCCGGCGCTGGAGTTTCCCGACGGCCTGCGCGTGGCCGCGATCCTCGTTGCCGCGGTGCTGATGCTGGTGCTGGCCGCGCACCGGCTGTTCGCCGCCGCCGGGGCGCGGGGCGGGCTGATGGCGATTGCCGTGGTGGTCGCTCTGGCGCTGGCGCTGTTCCTGGCCCGACCGTGGCTGGTCGGGCTCGGCAACTGGAATCTCGTTCTCTTCTTCGTCGTCCTCGTCGCGGTCGCGGTGGGCATCGGCGTGCCGATCGCCTTTGCCTTCGGCACCGCGACGCTCTCCTATCTCGCGCTGGCGACGCACATCCCGCTCTCCATCGTCGTGAGCCGGATGGACAGCGGCATGACCGGGCTGGTGCTGCTGGCCGTGCCGCTCTTCGTGTTTCTCGGCCTGCTGATCGAAATGACCGGGCTGGCGCGCGCGCTGATCGACTTCCTCGCCGCGCTGCTCGGCCATGTCCGCGGCGGGCTGTCCTACGTGCTGATCGCGGCGATGTATCTGGTCTCGGGCATTTCCGGCTCGAAGGCGGCGGACATGGCGGCGGTGGCGCCGGCGCTGTTTCCGGAAATGCGCGCGCGCGGCGCCGATCCGGGGCGGCTGGTGGCGCTGCTCGCCTCCTCGGGCGCGATGGCCGAGACGATCCCGCCGAGCCTGGTGCTGATCACCATCGGCTCCGTCACCGGGGTTTCGATCGCCGGCCTGTTCGATGGCGGGCTGCTCCCCGCCCTCGTCGGCGCGATCGGGCTGGCGCTGGTGGTGTTCCTCCAGGCGCGGCGGGAGCCGGCCCAGCACGTGGCGCGTGCCGGGCTCGGCCAGATCGGCCGCCGCTTCGTCGTCGCCCTGCCGGCGCTGGCCCTGCCGTTCATGATCCGCGCCGCCGTCGTCGACGGCATCGCCACCGCGACCGAGGTCTCCACGCTCGGCGTGGCCTACGCCATCATCATGGGGCTGTTCGTCTATCGCAGCTTCGACTGGCGCCGGCTGGGCGCGATCCTGGTCGAGACGGCTTCGCTCTCCGGGGCCATCCTGTTCATCATCGGCACGGCGACCTCGATGGGCTGGGCGCTGACCCAGTCCGGCTTCGCCCGCGCGCTGGTGGCGGCGATGACCGGAATGCCGGGCGGCAAGGCCGGGTTCCTCGCCGTTTCCATCGCCGCCTTCGCCGTGCTCGGCTCGGTGCTGGAGGGGATCCCGGCGATCATCCTGTTCGGCCCGCTGCTGTTCCCCGCCGCAAGGGCGCTGCACGTGCACGAGGTGCACTACGCCATCGTCGTGGTGCTGGCGATGGGGCTGGGGCTGTTCGCCCCGCCCTTCGGCGTCGGCTTCTATGCCGCCTGCGCCATCGGCCGGGTGCCGCCCGACGCGGCGTTCGCGAAAATCTGGCCCTATCTCGCCATCCTGCTGGTCGCCGTCGTGCTGGTGGCCGCCTTTCCGTCGCTCGCAGTCTCCGGGTAGCGGTCAGCCCCGCATCAGCGCCCGCACATGGGCCGCGGCGGAGGCGGCCAGCGCCGGGAGGTCGTAGCCGCCTTCGAGCACGGAGACAATGCGTCCGCCGGCGCTGGCATCGGCCTGCTCCACGAGCCGCGCGGTGATCCAGGCGAAATCCGACGTTTCGAGGCGCAGATGCGCGAGCGGATCGGCCTTGTGGGCATCGAACCCGGCGGAGACGATGAGCAGTTCGGGCACGAAATCGGCGAGGAGGGGCAGGATGCGTTCGTCCCAGACGCGGCGGAACGCGGCACCATCGCTGCCCGGGGGCAGCGGCGCATTGACGATGTTGCCGGCGATGCCGCGCTCCTCGGCCCGTCCCGTGCCGGGATAGGCTGGGTGCTGGTGGCTTGATGCGTAGAACAGGCCGGGTGTGTTGGCGAACACCGCCTGCGTGCCGTTGCCGTGATGGACGTCGAAATCGACCACGGCCACGCGCGCGAGGCCCCAGCGTTCGCGCGCGTGCAGGGCGGCGATGGCGGCGTTGGAGAACAGGCAGAACCCCATCGCCGCGCGGGGCTCGGCGTGGTGGCCGGGCGGGCGCACCGCGGCGAAGGCGGCGCGGGCCCAGCCTTCCATCACCGCGTCCACCGCGGCGACGGCTCCGCCCGCGGCGTGCAGCGCCGCCTCGGCGCTGCCAGCGCTCATCAGCGTGTCGGCATCGAGCACGACGGCTTCGCCTTCGGGCGGCAGGATGGAAAGGATTGCCTCCGCATAGTCCGGTGGGTGGACGCGCTCGAGCTCGGCGCGGGTCGCGCGCGGCGCCTGCTCGCGCAGCAGGTCGGCG
>DAIDKZ010000189.1 GCA_027449745.1 Acetobacteraceae bacterium
CGAGCCGTTCCGGCTCGGGCCGATCGGAGATAAGTTGCTCTAGAGTCATATGTTCTAGAGCACGACCGTCCGACCAGATGATTCCATCAGGTCGGACCGTGCTCTAGAGCAACCTCCGATCTGACCGAGCCGTTCCGGCTCGGGCCGATCGGAGATAAGTTGCTCTAGAGTCATATGTTCTAGAGCACGACCGTCCGACCAGATGATTCCATCAGGTCGGACCGTGCTCTAGTGGAATGAGTCAGCCCGCCCGGCTCTCCATGACGAATTCGCCCTCCGGCAGCCCGGCGCGCCGCAGGCCTTCGGCGATGGACTCCGCGTCCGCGGCGCGCAATGGCGTGGACCGCAGATAGGTTTGCACCGAGAGCGCCGGATCGAGGCCGAGCAAGCGCCGGCGCAGCGTCGCGGCCTCCTGCGTCTGGCCGAGATGGCCGAGTGCGGCGAGGCAGGGCAGGCCGGAGGAAACCAGGGGCGGGTTGATGCCGCAGACACCGCGCCCGGCCGCCGCCGCCGCCGGATAATCGCGCTTGAGCAGCGCCAGCAGCACGAAGCCGGTATCGAGCATGAAGGCCAGCGGATGGAGGGGGGCCAGCGCCTTGTAGCGGGCCAGCCGTCGCTCCGCCTCGGCGAGGTCGCCCTGGTAGAGACAGCCGATGCCCGAGAGATTCCACGCCATGGCATGGTTCGGGTTGCGCGCCAGGGCCCGCTCGTGCAGCGCCATCGCCTCCGGCAGCCGCCGCTCCACCAGGGCGCGGACATGGCCTGCGATGGTGAGGCAGGTGGGCTGGTTGGGCGCCAACATCACGGTGCGTTCGGCGAGCGTGAGGGCATGGCGCGCGGCGCCGGCCCGATCCCTGGCCCAGCCCTGGCTGACCATCATCACCTGCCAAAGCGCGTACCAGGCGTGCGCGGGCGCGCTGTCGGGGGTGCTGGCGATGGCGGCGGCGAGCAGGTCGCCGGCGCGGGTCAACCCGTCCTGGTCCGGCCGCATGATGAGCGCCACGGCGCGCAGCATCAGGGCCCGGCCCGAGCTGGCGCGCCCTTCATCCTCGCTGGCATCGCGGGCTTCGGCCATCAGGATTTCGGGCTCGATTTCGGCGGCCGTCCGGGCGGCGATCTCCTCGCCGGCGACGAGCGGCTGGGCCAGGGCGTAATCGAACCGCCGCGCCCAGATGAGGCGCCCGCCGCCGGCGAGGTCGGCGAGGCGCAAGGTGACGCGGATCTGGTCCCCGGCCGGCTGCAGCATGCCGTCGAGCAGGAAGTCGAGGGCGGGGCCGGAATGCGGTACCGCCGTATCGCTGGGCACGAGGTTGAACAGATCGCAGCGCGCCAGGGACGTAGTCAGTTCGGTCAGCAGGCCGGCGGCGAACGAGTCGTCGTCACGGCCACTGGCGAGACGGAGCGGCAGCACGCCGAGGCGTGGCATTCCGTGCGGTTCGGCGATGGCGGTGCGGCTCGGTGCCAGGGGCGCGACGGCGAGCGGCGTCGCCGGCTCCAGCCGCAGGGCGCGCACGAGACGCTGGGTTTCCTCTGCCGGCGATGCCCCGAGCCGCTCCGACAAGGCGGCCTGGCATTGCTCGAACGCCTCGATGGCAAGGCCGCGCTCGCCGCGTTCGGCGTGGCTGCGGATGAGCGCCTGCCAAGCCCCCTCGTGCAGCGGATCGATGGTGATGAGTTGCCGGGCCGCGGCCGCGACGTGTTCGGGCGCGTTCTGCGCCCGCAGCACGGCCTCGCCGACGCGCCGTGCGGCGCTGCGCAACCGCGTCCGCTCCGTTGCGAGCCAGGAATCGAAGGTTGGATCCAGCCCGTCCAGCTCGTCAAGCAGGCGGTCGTGCAGTAGGGCGAGCCGTTCCGGCGCATCCGGGCTGGCGTTCAGGACGTCCGCCGCGTCCACCCACACGCGATCGGCGCGCAGGCTGACATGTTCGCGCGAGATCGTCAGCGCCGGCTCGGCCGTGTCGCCGAGCGCGTTGATCAGGCGATGAATTTCCTGGCGCAACGAGGCGCGGGACTGTTCCTCGGGCCGGCGGCTCCAGAGCGTTTCGGCCAGCCGCGTGCGGGAGCAGGCGCGCGGCGCCGCGAGGGCGAGCATGGCCAGCAGCGCACGCGTCTTGCGGCCGGGGGGCAGACGGCTTTGACCGTCCGCATCGAGCACCCGCATGCTCCCGATGAGCCAGAGGCGCAGCACGGGCGCCGTCGGGGTGGCCGTCATTGCGGTGTCGGGATCGGCGCGTGGCCGAGTCGGCGCTTCCACCTGATGCAGCATACGGCAGTAAAGGCTGAATTCGATTGTTTTCGCAAGAGCCGATGCAACATCCGGTAGCGGTGCCTTAGGTTTCTGCCTCCAGGAAAATCTTGGACGCCTGGCCGCCCCACACGTCACGGTAGCGCTGGAGCCAGCGTTCGGCCTGCGTGGGTCCGCCCGCCGCGATCTCCTCCAGCGGCGCGAGAAATATAGCCTCATCCTCCGCGCGCGGCGAGAGCCGTGCGCGGGCGCGCAGGCCGCCGGCGGCGATGGCGATGACATCGCGCGCGAGATCGCGCAGCGTGCCGTTCCGCCATCGGGTGTCGAGCCCCTGGTGCGGCACCAGCGGCCGCAGCGCGGCGAACTCGGTCCATGGCCGCTCGGCGACGAGCGCGGCCGCCGCGGCCAGGGCCGCGTCATCGTAGAGCAGGCCGGTCCAGAGCGCCGACTGCGCCAGCATCATCGCGGCCGAGCCCGCGTCCGCGCCGCGCATTTCGAGA
This sequence comes from Acetobacteraceae bacterium, assembly GCA_027449745.1. Taxonomy (GTDB): domain Bacteria; phylum Pseudomonadota; class Alphaproteobacteria; order Acetobacterales; family Acetobacteraceae; genus JAJZVV01. Next base: position 2,746 of record DAIDKZ010000189.1, read on the forward strand.
AACCGCTTGAGCCGGACATCGGGAAAGACGGTGGTGATGTGGTCGGCGAAATCCCCCATGGTCGCGGACTCGCCCGGGTGGCCGGGGAGGCGGCCATCGAGGAAGGCGCGGAAGGAGGCGCCGGCGACGTCGACGAAGGCGCCGCCGCGCTGGATGAAATACATCGGCACGTCGAGCAGCCACTCGACATAGCGTTCGAAGCCGAACCCGGGCTCGAACATCACCGCCGGAATGCCGGTGCGGTCCGGATCGGTATCGGTCCAGACCCGCGCGCGGTTGGAGAGCAGGCCGGTGGGGCGGCCCTCGATGAACGGCGAGTTGGCGAACAGCGCCGTCGCCAGCGGCTGCAGCGCGAGGCCGACGCGCAGCTTGCGCACCATGTCGGCCTCCGAGGCGAAGTCCAGATTGACCTGGACGGTGCAGGTTCGCAGCATCATGTCGAGGCCCAGACTACCCTTGAGCGGCATGTAGCGGCGCATGATCGCGTAGCGGCTCTTCGGCATCCACGGCATCGCGTCGCGCGTCGCGACGGGATGGAAGCCGAGCGGGGCGAAGCCGAGGCCGAGCGGCGCGGCGACGGCGCGGGACTCGGCGAAGAAGGCTTCCAACTCGCGCGCGGTGTCGTGCAGCGTCGGCATCAGGCCGCCGGAGAGCTCGAGCTGCCCGCCCGGTTCGAGTGAGACCGCCGCGCCGCCACGGGCCGCGCCGCCCTTGAGGCCGATCAGCCGGCCCTGGTCGAGGATCGGCGCCCACCCGTTCGCCGCCAGCCCTTCGAGCATGGCGCGAATACCGTCCGGCTCGTAGGGCGGCGGCGCGAGATCGGAGCGGCGGAAGCCGAAGCGTTCATGCTCGGTGCCGATGCGCCAGGCCTCGGGCGGCTTGCACCCGGCGGCCAGATACTCGGCGAGCTGGCGGCGGCTGGTGATCTCGGTCTCGTCGGCATCGCCGGGATTGGACATCTGGCCCTGGATCTCGCGCTCAGTGGGAAGAGGACGGCACCGCAAGCAGCGCCAACCCCGCGATGGCCGCGGTCTCCGCCCGCAGGACGCGGGGACCGAGCGAGGCCCACTCAACAAAGGGGTGCGCGCGCAGCACGTCAAGCTCTGCCGGTGTGAAACCGCCCTCCGGTCCGACCAGCAGCCCGGCCGG
>DAIDKZ010000190.1 GCA_027449745.1 Acetobacteraceae bacterium
CGTCGGCTGCGAGGATGGGCAGGAGACCCATCTCCAGGCCATGGCCGGCGAGATCGACGAGCGCATCGCCGGGATCAAGGCCCTTGGCGGGCAGACCGGCGAGGTGCGGCTGCTGATGCTGGCGGCGCTGCTGATGGCCGATGAAGTGCACGACCTGAAGGGCGAGCTCGCCCGGCTCCAGTCCGAGCGCCCCGCCGCCGACCCCGGCGCCGCCAAGACCCGCGCCGCGACATCGCGCCGCCTCGCCCGCCTCGCGGACCGGGCCGAGGAGATCGCCGCCGGGCTCGATCGCGGCTGAGATCTCACGCGCCGAGGAACGCCCGCATCCAGGCCTCATAGTCCGCGGCACGGCTGGCCCGCTGCAGCAGCTCCGGGGACAGAGTGGCCGCGATCTCCGCCGGCCGCGTTCCGGCGCGCAACGCCGCCAAGGTCGTCTCCACCGCCTGGAGCGCGGCCTGGCTCGGCAGATGGCCCTGCAGCGCCACCCGCACGCCCTGGGCCGCGAGCCACGCGCGGTCCTCCAGCGCCGGGGCGAGGCCGCCCAGCATCAGCGGCAGCTTCACCGCTTCGGCGATGGCGGCGAGTTCCTCGCGGCGCGTGACGCCGGTGAGGAACAGCGCGTCCACCCCGGCCGCTTCGTAGGCGCGCCCGCGCGCGATAGCCTCCGCCACGCCGGCCACCGACACGGCCCCGGTGCGCCCGACCACGACCAGCGCGGGATCCTGCCGCCCGGCAAGCGCCGCGCGCATCTTGCCCACGCCTTCCTCGACCGGAACGAGCTGCATCCGGCCGACGCCGCCATAGGGCACGGGCAGAAGCGTGTCCTCGATGGTCAGCGCGGCGACCCCGGCGATCTCCAGCTCCTCGACGGTGCGCTTCACGCTCAGCGCGTTGCCGTAGCCGTGATCGGCATCGACCATCAGCGGCAGATCGGCGGCGCGGCCGATGCGCAGCGCCAGGCCGGCGAGTTCGCTCAGCGTGAGCACGATGAGATCGGGCGCGCCGAGCACGGCGAGCGCGGCGACCGAGCCGGCCAGCATGCCCATTTCGAAGCCGAGATCGAGCGCGATACGCGCGCTCAGCGGGTCGTGCAGCGAGGCGGGAAAAATGCAGTCTTCGCCAGCGAGAAGCGCGCGCATCCGCGCCCGGCGCGGCGCGGCGTTCATCGTTCGGACTCCACACGGCCAGATGCGAAATCACGCAACGGAAAGGCGCTGTGGACATGGGGCGCGGACACCGGCTGCGTCGCGGCGAGCAGCCCGGGATGGAGTTCGTCGAGCCGCGTGACCCCGAGCAGGCCGAGGGCGATGCGCACCTCGTCCTCCAAGAGTTCGAGCACGCGCACGATGCCCGGCGCGCCGGCGGCGGCGAGCCCGTAGCAGAACAGCCGCCCGATGCCGACGAGATCGGCGCCAAGCGCGATCGCCTTGACAATATCGGTGCCGCGGCAGAAGCCGCCATCGATGACGATGCGCGCCCGCCCGCGCAGCGCGGCGACGATTTCGGGCAGGACGGTCATCGTCCCCAGGCCGTGATCGAGCTGCCGCCCGCCATGGTTGGAGACATAGACGAACGCGACACCGAGTTCCGCGGCGCGCGCGGCATCCTCCGCGGTGGCGATACCCTTCAGCATCAGCGGAATGGCGTGCCGGTCGCGCAGGCGCACCACGTCGTCCCAGTTGAGCGCCGCCTGGAACGCCAGCCCCTGCGGATTGCGCCGCCAGGGCTTGTCGAACCGGTTGGCGATGTCGCGTTCGCGGCGGCTGTATTGGGCGGTATCGACGGTGAGGCAGAACGCGTCGTAGCCGGCCGCGATGGCACGGCGCACCTGTTCATCCACCCACGCGCCGTCGCCGCGCACATAGAGCTGATAGACCCGCGGCCCGCTCGAAGCCGCCGCGGCGGCTTCGAGCCCCGGCTGGGTGACCGAGCTGAGGCAGAAGGGCACGCCGAACGCACCGGCGGCGCGCGCCACCGCCGCGCCGGCATCGGGATGGAAGGATTCCAGCGAGCCGATCGGCGCCAGAGCCACCGGCAGGCGGATGGACCGGCCGAGACAGCGCGCCGAGGCATCGATGCGGGAGACATCGCGCAAAACCAGCGGGCGAAAGGCCAGCGCATCCAGCGCGGCGCGGTTGCGCGCGACGGTGGTCTCGGTCTCTGTGCCGCCGATGAGGTAACCCCAGATCTCACGCGACAGCGCCGCCTCGGCCGCGGGCAGGAATTCGTGCAGCGCCTGGAACCGCTGGGCAAGATCGTCGGCTTCCGACATTGCTGCCTCCGTTTCCTCCATGTTCGCCACAGTCTAGCCGCCGGGGCCGGGCCGGCAAGACGCATCGTCTGCCGCAGAGGCAGTCAATGGCGCCGTCGATGCCGCGGAATTGGGCACATTCGCCCGCCTGGGCAAAGCGCACCCGGCCCAACCACCGCGGACGGGCCGCGGCCAATCTGGCACGCGCTTTGCTTCGAAGTTCGCCGCACATGCGAGCGATATGCAGAGGGAGGGAAGACGGAATGGCATCCGGAAGCGGGTTTTCGCGGCGGGCGGTGCTCGGCGGTCTAGGCCTCGGCGCGGCGGGTCTGGCGGCAGGGTCCCTGGCGGCACCGGCGGCGCGCGCCGCGGGCAAGACGATCGTCGGCTTCATCTATGTCGGCACCGCCAATGACTATGGCTACAACCAGGCCCATGCCGAGGGTGCCGCCGCGGTGCGCAAGATGCCGGGCGTGACCGTGCTGGAGCAGGCCCGCGTGCCCGAGACGGTGGCGGTGCAGAACACCATGGACGGGATGATCAATCTCGACGGCGCCTCGATCCTGTTCCCGACCTCGTTCGGCTATTTCGATCCGTTCGTGCTGCGCCTGGCGAAGAGCAAGCCGAAGGCGCAGTTCCTCCACGCCGGTGGGCTGTGGAAGGAGGGCGAACCGCTCAATGCCCACTCCTATTTCGGCTTCATCAGCCAGGCGGTCTACACCGCGGGCATCGTCGCCGGGCACATGAGCAAATCCAAGAAGCTCGGCTTCATCGCGGCGAAGCCGATCCCGCAGGTGCTGCGCAACATCAATGCCTTCACACTCGGCGCGCAAAGCGTCGATTCGTCGATCACCACCACCGTCGTCTTCACCGGCGACTGGTTTCTGCCCGTGCGCGAGGCGGAAGCGGCCAACAGCCTCGCCGATCAGGGTGCGGATGTCCTCACCTGCCACGTCGATAGTCCGAAAGTGGTGATGGAGACAGCGGACAAGCGCGGCATCTTCTGCACCGGCTATCACACCAACCAGGCGGTGCTGGCGCCCAAAGCCTATCTGACCGGCGCGGAGTGGAACTGGACCGGGCTCTATCCGCGCCTGGTCGGCGATCTCATCGCCGGCAAGACTCTCCCCAACATGATCCGCGGCGGATTTCGCGAGGGGTTCGTGCGCAACTCCGCCTACAACGCGATCGTTCCCGAGGCAGCGCGCAAGCAGGCCGATGGCGTGCGGGCGCAGTTCATGGCCGGCAATTTCGCCGTGTTCAAAGGCCCGCTCAAGGACAACAAAGGCAATACCGTCCTCGGCGCCGGCACGACGCTCGACGAATTCGACCTCGTGCTGGAGCAGATGAACTATCTCGTCGCCGGCGTCATCGGCAGCACCAGCTGAGGCCGGGGCGATGCGGCTGGTGCGGCTGGCGGACGCGGCGGCGCCACCGCTGGTGGCCTTGCTCGCGACAATCGTCGCATTCGCACTGTTCCTGCTCGCCGCCGGCGCCGATCCGCTGCGGGCCTACGGGCTGATCTATCTCGGCGCGTTCGGCACCTGGTTTTCCTGGCAGAATACGCTGGTGCGGGCCGCGCCGCTGCTGCTCACCGCGCTCGGCATGGCGCTGCCGGCGCAGATCGGGCTGATCGTCATCGGGGCGGAGGGCGGCTTCGTCGCCGGTGGCGTCGCTGCCATCGCGGCCGGCCTGCCGCTTGCCGCGCTCGGCTTGCCGGCGGTGATCGTGCTCACCGGCATGGCGCTCGCCGGCATGGCGACCGGGGCCGCGCTGGTGGCCGCGTGCGGCGCGCTGCGCCATTGGCGCGGCGTGAACGAAACGATCTCCTCCCTGCTGATCGCCTACATCGCCATCGCCGTGTGCGACCAGCTCGTCGAAGGCGCGATGCGCGATCCCGCCAGTCTGAACAAGCCTTCGACCCGGCCACTGCCCGAAGCGCTGATGCTGGGGACGATCCCCGGCACCAACGTCCATCTCGGCCTCGTTCTCGGACTGATCTTCTGTGTCCTGGCCTATGTTTTCGTCTTCCATACCACCTGGGGATTCGCCGCGCGCGTGGTCGGCGCCAATGCGCGCGCCGGCCGGCTCGTCGGTTTGCCGGTGGGCCGCCTCATCCTCATCGTCACCGCGCTCGCCGGGGCGGCGACGGGGCTCGCTGGCATGGTCGAAGTGGCCGCGGTGCAAGGCGCGGCCAGCGCGGATCTCGCCGTGGGCTACGGCTACACCGGCATCCTCGTCGCTTTCCTGGCACGCCAGAACCCGCTCGCGGTCATCCCAGTCGCGGTGCTGATGGGCGGGCTGGAAGCGAGCGGCGGGCTTCTCGAGCAGCGTCTGCAACTGCCGGACGCGACCATCACCGTGCTGCGAGGCCTGCTGTTCATCATGCTGCTGGCCAGTGAAACGCTGCAAGGAAGGCTGCGGTTGAAGCTGCGCGCCCGCGCGCCACGCCCCGCACCCGAGCCGGTACGCCGGGCGCAGGCAGGTGGTGCGTGAGCGGGATCGGCTGGTGGGGCGTGCCGGTCGCGGTGCTCGCCGGCGCCATTCGCGTCTCGACGCCGTTCCTGTTCGTCAGCCTCGGCGAACTCGTCACCGAGAAGAGCGGCCGGGTCAATCTCGGGCTGGAAGGCACGCTCGTGATGGGCGCGATGAGCGGCTTCGCGATCGCCTGGCTCACCGGCTCGCCATGGCTTGGCGTGCTCGCCGCCGCCCTGGTCGGCGCGCTGCTCGGTGTGTTGCACGCGGCGATCTGCTCGCTGCCGCGGGTCAACCCGATCGCCGTCGGGATCGCGATGATGCTGTTCGGCACCGGCCTCGCCTTCTATCTCGGCAAGCCGTTCATCGAACCGAAGGCGCCCGAACTGCCGGCGCTCGACCTCGGCTTCTGGAGCGCCAACCCGGCGATCCGCTCGGCGCTGAAGGTGAACGCGCTGTTCTTCATCGGCGTCGCTCTCGCCCCCGCCCTCGTCTGGATGCTGCGCAATTCCGGCATCGGCCTGGTGCTGCGCATGGTCGGCGACAGCGAGGACGCGGCGCGCGCGATGGGCTATTCGCCGCGCCTGGTTCGCCTCGCCGCGACTGGCTTTGGCGGTGCGCTGGCGGGGATCGGCGGCTCGTTCCTCTCGCTCTACTATCCGGGAAGCTGGAACGAGGGACTGTCCAGCGGCCAGGGCATCACCGCGGTGGCGCTGGTGATCTTCGCGCGCTGGAACCCGATGGGTTGCCTCTGGGCCTCGCTTCTGTTCGGCGGCGCCGGCGCGCTGGGGCCAGCTCTGCAGGCCATCGGCGTCACCGGCTTCTACCACCTGTTCAACGCCTTGCCCTACATTGTGACATTGCTGATCATGATCGTCTCCTGCTCGCCCGACCGCACCCTGGCCGGCGCGCCAGGTGAGTTGAGCATCACGCGGTGAGGGAGGAAAATGCGATGAGTGGCCTTGGCGGGCTGAACAAATCACCGAACGGCGTCGTCGTCGGGCTGGCGCAGCTGGCATTGCCAGTGGTCTCGACGGCCCAAGACCTGGCCGCGCAGACGCTGAAAATCTGCGCCATGGTCGGCAAGGCGCGGCGCGGGCTCGCGGGGATGGACCTCGTCGTCTTTCCCGAATACGCGCTGCACGGCCTGTCCATGGACACCAATCCGGCGATCATGTGCCGAATGGACGGACCCGAGGTCGCGGCGTTCCGCGCCGCCTGCCGCGAGCACCGGATCTGGGGCTGCTTCTCGCTGATGGAGTTCAACCCGCACGGCAATCCCTACAACACCGGCATCATCATCGACGATGCGGGGGAAGTACGCCTCTATTATCGCAAGCTGCACCCTTGGGTCCCGGTCGAGCCCTGGGAGCCAGGCGATCTCGGCATTCCAGTCTGCGACGGGCCGAACGGCTCGAAGCTCGCACTCATCATCTGCCACGACGGGATGTTTCCCGAAATGGCCCGCGAGGCCGCCTACAAGGGTGCGGAGATCATGCTCCGCACCGCCGGCTACACCGCACCGATCCGCCACGCCTGGCGCATCACCAACCAGGCCAACGCCTTCTGCAATCTGATGGCGACGGCAAGCGTGTGCATGTGCGGCAGCGACGGCACGTTCAACTCGATGGGCGAGGCGATGCTGTGCAATTTCGACGGCACGATCCTCGCCGAGGGCGGCGCCATCGCGGACGAGATCGTCGCCGCGGAGCTGCGCCCGGACCTGGTCCGCGAAGCGCGCGCGCACTGGGGCGTGGAAAACAACATCTACCAGTTCGGCCATCGCGGCTACACCGCCGTCGCCGGCGGCGCCGGGGATTGCCCCTACACCTACATGCAGGACCTCGTGGCCGGACGCTACCGTCTGCCATGGGAGGAGAGCGTCCGCGTCAGGGACGGAACGTCCTGCGGATTCCAAGCACCGACCCGCCGATACGGAGACGAGACATGAGCGAAGGCCAGATCCCGGCCGATCCCTATCCCTGGCCGTTCGATGGCGATCTCCGGCCGGCCAACACGGCGCTGATCGTCATCGACATGCAGACCGATTTCTGCGGCATCGGCGGCTATGTCGATCGCATGGGCTACGATCTGTCGCTGACGCGCGCGCCGATCGCACCGATCGCCGCGGTGCTCGCTTCGATGCGCGCCAAGGGCTACCATGTGTTCCACACCCGCGAAGGTCACCGGCCGGACCTTTCCGACCTGCCGGAGAACAAGCGCTGGCGGTCGCGGCGCATCGGCGCGGGCATCGGCGATCCCGGGCCATGCGGCAGGATTCTCGTGCGCGGCGAACCGGGCTGGGAGATCATCGCCGATCTCGCGCCCGCACCGGAGGAGGTGATCATCGACAAGCCCGGCAAGGGCTCGTTCTGTGCCACCGATCTCGAACTGATCCTGCGGCTGCGCGGCATCCGCAACATCGTGCTGACCGGCATCACCACCGATGTCTGCGTCCACACCACGATGCGCGAGGCGAATGATCGCGGCTTCGAGTGCCTGCTGCTGGAGGATTGCTGCGGCGCGACCGACGCGGCGAACCACGCGCACGCCATCCGCATGATCAAGATGCAGGGCGGCGTGTTCGGCACCGTCTCGAATTCGGCCGAATTCCTCGCGCACCTGCCATGACCGACGCGCCGCGCGCGCCCGCGCTCGAAGCGATCGGCATGGAGAAGCGCTTCGGCACACTCGCCGCGCTGGACAATGTCTCGATGCGCGTCGAAGCAGGGTCGGTGCACGCGCTGCTCGGCGAGAACGGCGCCGGCAAGTCCACGCTGGTCAAGTGCATCATGGGCTATTATCGCCCGGACTCCGGCGCGGTGGTGCTGGACGGGCACGAGATCACCATCCGCTCGCCGCGCGATGCGCATCTGCACGGCATCGGCATGGTCTACCAGCATTTCACCTTGGTACCGTCGATGACGGTGCTGGAAAATCTCGTGCTCGCACGCGCCCCCGGCGCCGGACGAATCGATTGGGACGCCGAGCGCGCGCGGCTCGACGCTTTCCTGCAGACCATGCCCTTCACCGTCCGGCTGACGACGCCGGTGGCCGCCCTGGCCGCGGGCGAACGCCAGAAGGCGGAGATTCTCAAGCAGCTCTATCTCGACGCCCGCTTCCTCATCCTCGATGAGCCGACCTCGGTCCTCACGCCGCAGGAGGCCGACGAGATGCTCGCGATGCTGCGCGGCATGGCCCGCTCCGGGCGCATCACCGTTCTCATCATCACGCACAAATTCCGCGAGGTGCTCGCATTCGCCGACGCCGTCACCGTCCTGCGTCGCGGCAGGCTCGCCGGCGGCGGGGCCGTCGGCGCGCTCGGCGTCGAGGCGATGGCGCGGCTGATGGTGGGCGAGGACCGCATCGCGGAGGCTGCGCCGCGCGCAGTGCGCGCGCCGGGAGCGGACCTGGTCACGGTGGAGGCGCTGGAAGCGGTCGACGATTCCGGGGCCGCGGCGCTGCGCGGTGTAAGCCTCGCCGTGCGCGCCGGCGAGATCGTCGGCATCGCCGGCGTTTCCGGCAACGGCCAGAGCGAATTGGTGGAGGTGCTCGCCGGCCAGCGCCGCGCGCGCGCCGGTGCCGTGCGCATCCACGGCACGCCCTATCATGCGACGCGGCGCGAAATGCTGGCGCACCGGCTCGCGGTGCTGCCCGAGGAACCGCTGCGCAACGCTGCCGTCGCCACGATGAGCGTCGCGGCGAACATGGCGCTGCGGCGCTTCGATCAGCCGCCGATGGCGCGTGGCAAATTCCTCAGCGCCGGGCGGATGCGCGCCGCGGCCGAGACGCTGATCGCGCGCTATCGCGTCAAGACCCCGTCCCCGGACGCGCCGATCGGCACGCTCTCCGGCGGCAATGTGCAGCGCGCGGTGCTGGGACGCGAACTCGGCCGCGAGGCGGATGTCCTGATCGCCGCCAATCCAGTCTTTGGGCTCGATTTTGCCGCGGTGGCGGACATCCACGCGCAGATCATCGCCGCCCGCAACCGAGGCACCGCGGTGCTGCTGGTGAGCGAGGATCTCGACGAGTTGCTGGAACTGGCCGATCGCATCCTGGTGATGGCCGGCGGCCGCGTGGTCTACGAAACCGAGGCCGCGACGGCGGACCGCATGCTGATCGGCCAGCACATGGCGGGGCACGCCTGATCCTGGCTGCGGCTTCAGCCCGGACTTGCCGCCGCGATCAGTGCCAGCACCCGCGCCGGGTCGCCGACCGCCTCGGCGAGCAGCAGCGTGAGTCGGGCAAGGAAGGCCGCGTCTGCCGTGCCGGCGGCGTTGAGCGCCTGGCTGGCGGCGGCGAAGACGGCCTCCAGCCCGTCCTGGCCGAGCGCGCAAGCCGCCGCCCCGCCGGTCTGCGGCGTCACCGGCGCCGGTGCGCGCGCCGCCCGCGCCGGAGCATCGCCGCGTCGCCGGCCGAGCGCCACCTCCAGCGCATCGCGCACCGAAGCTGGATCGGCCGCGGTGAAGCGCGCGGCGACATGCTCATCGGGGCGGATGAGATAGACGGGAAAACGGTGCGCGGCGAAGCGGGCGGCGAGCGCGCCGTCCGCATCGGTGATGGGCCCGGCGCCGATCCGCAGCAGCGTCAAGCCGGTGCCGGCCAGCCTCTCGATCGCTTCGGCGTCCAGCTCGTCGGTGAAGACCAGCAGCGAAAACGCCTGCACCGGCAGCGCGTCGTGCAGGAATCCGCCAGTTGGGAGCGGCAGGTTCGGCAGCGACGCACCCGGCGGCACGCCTTCGGCGCACGGCTTTGCATCGGCCAGCACCACGGGCGAATCGTCATAGACATGCGCCGAGGATTGGCGCGGATTGATCAGCGAGCTCACCCAGGCATGCTCGGCGGCGAGCACCAGCGCGGCATCGCGCATCAGCCGGAAGCCGGGCCCGGGCGGAGACATGAACCAGGTGCTCTTGGTCGCCTGCTCGAGGTTTTCCCGCGTCGCCCGCCGGCGCTCGTGGCTGTAGCTGTCGAGCAGCGAAGCGGGCGCGCGGCCACGCGCCACCATGGCGAGCTTCCAGCCGAGATTATGCGCATCATCGATGCCGGAATTGAGCCCGCGCACGCCGAAGATCGGCACCAGATGGGCGGCGTCACCGGCGAACAGCACGCGGCCGTGGCGATAGGAATCGAGTGACAGCGCCAGCGCCTTGTAGAGGCTCCGCCAGACGATGCGCCAAGGTGCGCGCACGCCCATCATGTCGAGCTGTGCCTGCAGCCGGGCCAGCACGTTCTCCTCCCGCTGCGCCTCCTCGGTGTCCTCCTCGTCGCGCAATTGGTAGTCGATGCGCCATACATTGTCCGGCTGCACGTGCAGGATCACGGTCGAGCCGGGTTTTGCCGGGGAATCGAACCAGACATGGCGCTCCACCGGCCAGTTCGCGCCCTCGACCGCGATGTCGGCGATGAGGTAGCGGCTTTCGTAGGCCATGCCCTCGAGTTTCAGGCCCATGAGGTCGCGGACGGTGGAGCGCCCGCCATCGGCGGCGACCACCCACGCGGCGCACAGCGGATAGTCTCCCTCCGGGCCATTGACGGTGAGGTCCACCCCGTCCTCGTGCTGGCGCAGATCGGTGAGCCGATGGTTCCAGCGAAGCTCGGCCGCCTCGCCGAGCGCGCTCAGCGTGTCGAGCAGGAACTGCTCGGTGTAGCATTGCTGGAGATTGACGAAGGGCGCGTGCCGGTCGCCGGGCCCGAACGGCATGTCGAGCCGGAATACCAGCCGATCGCGGTGGAAGGTCCGCCCGCGCGACCATGGCAGCGCCTTCCCGGCGAAGGCCGGGCCGGCGCCGATGCGGTCGAGGATTTCCAGGCTGCGGCGCGAGATGCAGGTCGCCCGGCTGCTCCAGGCGATCCCCGGCTTGGCATCGAGCACCACCGGCCGCAGCCCGGCGCGCGCCAGCTCGATGGCGGCGATCAGCCCGACCGGCCCGGCGCCGACCACGACGACGCGGGCGTTCGGTTCACGGAGCACGGCGCGGCTCGGACATGCAGGCTCCCCTCCTCCGTCAACCCCACGCCGGGCGGTGGGGGTCGCGCCACGCTACATGAGCCGGATCGGCCGCGCGAGGCGGCTCCTGGGGGTGCGGCGGCTCGCGCGGGGCCGAGCTACGGCGGCGAGTCGAGCGCGGCGATCACCGGCGCGGATGGTGCGACCCAGCCGAAGATGCCGCCCTGCGCGGCGATCATGCGCAGGCCGGCGGCATGGAAATCCGGGAAATAGGAGCCGACGCAGTCGGACAGCACGAGGCACTCGAACCCGCGATCATTCGCTTCGCGGACGGTGGTGTGGACGCAGACCTCCGTGGTGACGCCGCACACCAGGAGCGAGCGGATGGCGCGGTTGGCGAGGATGGCGGCGACGTCGGTGGCGTGGAAAGCGCCTTTGCCGGGCTTGTCGATCACGGGCTCGGCGGGCAGCGGCGCGAGTTCGGGGATGATGGCGTGGCCGGGTTCGCCGCGCACCAGGATCCGGCCCATCGGGCCGAGGTCGCCGATGCCGGCAGGAAGGCGCCCGCGCGCGCGCTTGGAAGGCGGCAGGTCCGCGAGGTCCGGCCGATGCCCCTCGCGCGTATGGATCACCAGCAGCCCCGCCCGCCGCGCCGCCTCCAGCACCGCGCGCGTCGGCGCGATGGTCCGGCGCAGCAGCGCGACATCGTTGCCGAGCGCGGCGCCGAAGCCGCCTGGTTCGAGGAAGTCGCGCTGCATGTCGATGATGACGAGCGCGGTGTGCGCCGGATCGAAGGCAAACTCGTAGGGGTCGGCTGTGATCACGGCCATGGCTTCGCTCCGGCTGCTGTGCGTGCCAAGCTACGCAATCCGCGTGCCAGGAGATGCCGAAGGATGCCAGCCGAAGACCCGGTCGCCGCCATCACCGCGTCGATAGCAGCCGATCACGCCTATGCCGATCCAGCGCTGTGGATCAGCCGGGTGCCCGACGAAGCGTTGCTCGCCCGGGCGCGCGCCCTGGCCGCCGAGGGTCCGCGCGGGCGCGCCCTGTGGGGCGTGCCGGTGGCGGTGAAGGACAATATCGATGCCGCCGGCCTGCCAACGACGGCCGGGTGTCCCCGCTATGCCTACGTCCCGGCCGAGGATTCACCCGCGGTGGCGCGGCTCCTGGCGGCCGGCGCCATCGTCATGGGCAAGACCAATCTCGACCAGTTCGCCACCGGCCTCGTCGGCGTCCGCAGCCCCTACGGGGTGCCGCGCAACGGCTTCAGCGCCGCACACGTGCCGGGCGGGTCCTCGTCCGGCTCCGCGGTCGCGGTGGCGGCGGGGATCGTGCCGCTCGCACTCGGCACCGATACCGCCGGGTCCGGGCGTGTGCCGGCCGCGTTCGGCAACATCGTCGGGCTGAAGCCGACCATCGGCAGCGTCTCGGCGCGCGGCGTCGTGCCGGCCTGCCGGTCGGTCGATACGATCTCCGTATTTGCCGCCAGCGTCGACGAGGCCCTCGCCACGCTGCGGGTGATCGCGGTGCATGACCCCGAGGATGCCTACGCACGCCCGGCGCCGTTCGCGCATCTGCGCCGGGCAGCCGCCCCGCCGGGCGGGCGGATCGGCATCGCCGATATCGCGGCTCTGGTCAGCCCGGACGTGGCGAGCGTCTACGAGGCCGCCGCCGCGCGCTGCGGCGCGACGGTGACGGTCGACATCGGCCGCTTCCTCGAAATCGCGCGGCTGCTCTACGATGGGCCGTGGGTCGCCGAGCGCAGCGCAGCACTGCGCGAGGTGATCGAAAGACGGCCGGAGATCCTGCACCCGACGACGCGCGCCATCCTCGAAGGCGGCATGGGCCGGCGCACGGTCGACGCGTTCGACGCCTTCCATCGCCTGGCCCAGGCGCGAGCCGAGGCGCGACGCCTGTTCGCCGGGATCGACGCGCTGCTGCTGCCGACCGCGCCCTTCTGCCCGACCCTGGCGGATCTCGCGGCCGACCCGATCGGGCCGAATGCCCGGCTCGGCACCTTCACCAATTTCGTCAATCTCTGCGACCTCGCCGCCATCGCCGTGCCGGCCGGGTTCGGCGCCGACGGATTGCCCGTGGGCGTGACGGTGATCGGCCCGGCCTGGTCGGAAGGGAGGCTCGCTGCCATCGCCGACGCGCTGCATCGCGGCGCCGTGTCGACCGCCGGCGCCACCAGCCGCGCCCTGCCCGCGCCGGCCGCGCCGGATGCGCTGGCGGCAGAGGAGACCGCGCTGTTCTGCGTCGGGGCGCACATGTCCGGTCTGGCGCTGAACGGACAAATCACCGGGCTCGGCGGCCGCTTCCTGCGCGCCGCGCGCACCGTGGCGGAATACCGCTTCCATGCCATCGGCGACCGGCCGGGACTGGTTCGCGGCGGCACCGCCGCCATCGGCGGCGAGGTCTGGGCACTGCCAACGGCGGCGATCGGCGCGCTGCTGGCGCGTGTGCCGGCACCGCTCGGCTTCGGCACGGTGCGGCTGGAGGACGGGCCGTGCCTCGGCTTTCTCGCCGAGGCCGCGGGCGTCGAGGGGGCGACCGAGATCAGCGCGCTCGGGGATTGGCGCACCTGGCTGGCGGCGCGACGTCAATGATTTGATCGAATGTCTTTACAATGAGACTTCGATGCGATAAACCGGCTGGAGTTAACGGTTTGTTTACTAATGCGCATCACCATCCTCCGCATGATCGCAAGCAATTCCGTGGCGGGCTTCGCCACCAACCCGGCCGCGCTCGGCATTGGCCAAGCGGGCGCCGTGCGGCCGGTGCGGGACGTGCAAGCGCCGGGGCGCAACGCGTCGGCCCCTAAGCAAACCGCGCCATCGACGCAGTCGCCATCGCTGCTGCAACCCGGCAGCAACCTGCCGCGCGGATCGTTGCTCGACATCACCGCCTGATTCGGCGAGGCGGGGTCCGCAGGCGGGCGCGCCGATGCGAACGTTCGAATAAACCCACCCCGCGCCGCCCATTGAGATCTTGATTGGCGGCCGAAACGGTCACAGCTTGTGGCCATGGCCGGACGTTGCCGAATTGACCGCAGAGGCGACGCGTGTGAGCGCCGTGACCGGGCCGGCCGGGAGTGGCTTGGGATTCTGCTGGGCGTGGTACTGGTCGCCGCCGCGCCGGCGGCTCCCGATTCCGCCGGTGGGTTCGTGCCCGCGCCGCTCCCCGATACCGATATCACGGCCCCTGAGGCGCCGCAGCAGGCGCAAGGCGCGCATTTCGGGCCGAGGCTCTGGCAGCCGGTGCCGGCCGCACCAGGCGCCGCGGGCGGCAGCGCGCTTCCCGGCCTCACGACGCAGAGCGCCAAGGACCGTTACAGCCTGCCTTCGCCCGGGGTCAATCTGACGGTGCCGCTGAAATAGCGGCCGCTCGCCTCTAGCTCTTTGTTTACGCGACTGTTTATCCGCCTCCGGCGATTCCGCCTGCGGCGGACAGACGCTAGGGCGCGGGCCGGTCAGTCGTCGTCGCCGCCGCCCCAGCCGCCGCCTTCGCCGAAGCCGCCCATGCCGCCGAAGCCCATGCCGCCGAAGAAGGGCATCGCTGGGGCGCCGTAGCCCATACCGCCCCAGCCGCCCCCGTCGTCATCGCCGCCATCGCCCATGCCGTTGTAATATCCCGGCCCGACAAAGCCGGCACAGCCGCCAAGTACGGACAGAGCCAGCGCAAGCGCTGCCAGCCGCCCCGTTTTCCGTCGCATCACTGTCCTACCCCGCACGCTCACCGTCCCGCAGCCTGTCCATTCCATCCTCGTCGAAGCCTCGCACGGGTTGGCGGCACGGACCATTAAATACCGATCCATCACCGGCGGCGCATGATCACGGCGTGGGCAGCCACTGGACGTCGGCGATGCGATCGGCCCCGGCGGCGATCATCGCCAGCCGGTCGAACCCGAGCGCGATGCCGGCGCTCTCGGGCATGGCCGGCAGGGCAGCGAGAAGCGCCTCGTCCAGGGGCCAATCCTGCCCGCCCAGCGCGGCGCGGCGGGCACGGTCGGTGAGGAAGCGCGCGCGCTGTTCGGCGGCATCGGTCAATTCGACGAAGGCGTTGGCCAGCTCGATGCCACAGACGAACAGCTCGAACCGCAGCGCGACGCGAGGGTCCGCCGGATCGCGCCGTGCCAGCGCCGCCTGCGCTGCCGGCCAGTGGGTCAGGAAGGTGGGATGGGCCCGGCCCAGTGCCGGCTCGATCCGCGCGAGGAGGAGGCGAAAGAACAGGTCCTCCCAATCCTCGCCGGCCCGTCGCGCAACGCCGGCGGCTTCGGCCAGCGCCGCGGCATCGCCGGCCGTGGCCAGGAGATCGGCGCCGACATCGCGGGCGAAGGCCTCCGCCATCGTCAGCCGATCGGCCCGTGCCAGATCGGTCGTGATCCCGCGACAGGTGACCACCGGCGGTAGCACCGCGCGCAGGAGATCGTGGGTCTCGGCGATGAGTTCGTCCATCCCCGCGCCCGGATCATACCATTCCAGCATGGTGAATTCCGTAGCGTGCAGATCGCTTGCCTCCCCATTGCGCCATACGCGTGCGAGCTGAAAGATTCGGCCCGCGCCGCCGGCGAGCAGGCGCTTCATGGCGAATTCCGGGCTGGTGTGCAGGAACAAAGGCTCCCGCGTGCCGTCCGGCGTCTCGCGCTCGGTGGCGAAGGCGCGCAGATGGACTTCCTCCCCGGGGGTCCGCACGGCGTAGGGCGTTTCGACTTCGATATAGCCGCGGGCGGTGAAGAAGGCGCGGACCGCCTGGGCGAGCCGGGCGCGCCGGCGCAGGAAGGCCAGCCTGGCCCCGAGGCGGTCCGCGTCTGCGGTGAGGCGCGATGGCGGTTGCGGCATCGGCAGGCGGCTCCTACAACGCGCCGATCATGCCCGACGGCACCCGTCCCGACCAGCACGCGACGCTGCGCGATGCCGATGGCTTGATCGCGGCCGGCCTCGCCGCGCCGGACGAGCGCGCGGCGCTCACCGCGGTCGCCGCCCGCTACGCCATCGCCGTCCCGGCGGCCTTGGCGGCGCTCATCGAGCATCCCGATGATCCGATTGCACGGCAATTCATCCCTGATCCGGCGGAGCTGGTGACCGCGGCGCACGAACACCCGGACCCGATCGCCGATGCGGCGCTGTCGCCGATCAAGGGCATCGTCCATCGCTACGCCGACCGGGTGCTGCTCAAGCCGCTCCTGGTCTGCCCGGTCTATTGCCGTTTCTGCTTCCGCCGCGAGCAGGTCGGGCCGGATGGCGGGCTGCTCACCGATGCCGAACTCGATGCCGCGTTCGGCTGGATCGCGGCGCGCCCAGCGATCCGCGAGGTGATCCTCTCCGGCGGCGACCCGCTGATGCTGTCCCCGCGCCGCCTCGGGCGCATCGTCGCCGCGCTGGCGGCGATTCCGCAGGTCGAGATCATCCGCGTCCACAGCCGCGTGCCGGTCGCGGATCCGGCGCGCATCAGCCCGGCACTGGTCGCCGCTCTGGCCACCGACAAGGCGCTGTTCGTGGTGCTGCATGCCAACCATGCGCGCGAGTTCACCGCCGCGGCAGAGGCGGCGATCCGGCGCATCCAGATGGCCGCGGTGCCAGTGCTCGGCCAGTCCGTGCTGCTGCGCGGCGTGAACGACAGCGCCACCGCGCTGGAGGCACTGTTTCGCGCCATGCTGCGGGCGCGGATCAAGCCATATTATCTGCACCAACTGGACCCTGCGCCCGGCACCGCGCGCTTCCATGTGCCGATCGCCGAGGGACGCGCCCTGCTCGCCGCCCTCCGTGGCCGCGTCACCGGGCTGGCCTGGCCGACCTATGTGCTCGACATTCCTGGCGGCTTCGGCAAAGTTCCGGTCGGGCCGGACTATCTCGAACCCGATGACCAGGTCCGCGATCCGGCCGGGCTGCGGCACACCCTCGCCAGGCCCGCGCTTGCCCGGGCCAACACTTCGGTCTAGAAGCCCGCGTTCCCCACGAGCGCAG
Source organism: Acetobacteraceae bacterium (assembly GCA_027449745.1). Lineage (GTDB taxonomy): Bacteria > Pseudomonadota > Alphaproteobacteria > Acetobacterales > Acetobacteraceae > JAJZVV01. Next base: position 16,643 of record DAIDKZ010000190.1, read on the forward strand.
GTTTTTTCGGCAATGAAGCAGCAGGCCAACCAGATCCGTGCCGGCCAGGTGATCGAGCACGAAGGTCGCCGCTGGACCGTACTCAAGCAGCAGATCATCACGCCCGGCAAGGGCGGTGCATTCATCCAGGTCGAAATGCGCGACCTCAGGACCGGCAACAAGACCAACGAGCGCTGGCGGACGGCCGATACCGTCGAGCGGCTGATGACCGACGAAAAGGAGGTCACCTACTCCTACGCGGATGGCGACAACATCGTGCTCATGGAGCCGGAGACCTTCGAGCAGATGGTGGTGCCGCTGGCCCTGCTCGGCGACGCCGCGCCGTTCCTGCAGGACAACATGCACCTCACCATCGATCTGGTGGAAGGCGAGCCGGTGGCCGTTCACCTGCCGCAGACGGTCGTTCTCGAGGTGACCGAGGCGGATCCGGTCGTCAAAGGCCAGACCGCCTCCTCCAGCTACAAGCCGGCGCGACTGTCCAACGGGGTCAAGACCATGGTACCGCCTTTCGTCGAGGCCGGGGAGCGCATCGTCGTACGCACCGAGGACGCCAGCTACGTGGAGCGGGCCAAGGCCTGAGGCGGGTCCAGGGTTCGCGCCGCCATGCCCCCGCAGCCCTCGGCGCATCTCGCGGTGATGCTGAACGCTGCGCAGAAGGCCGCGAAACGGCTGCTGCGCGACTTCGCCGAGGTCGAGCAGCTCCAGGTCAGCGTCAAGGGGCCGGGCGATTTCGTCTCCCAGGCGGACCTGCGCGCCGAAGCCATCCTGCGCGAGGAGCTCAACCGGGCGCGTCCCGGCTATGCCCTGCTGATGGAGGAATCCGGCGCCTCGGGCTCGGAGAAGTGGGCCTGGCGCTGGGTGGTGGACCCGCTCGACGGCACCACCAATTTCCTCCACGGCATTCCGCAGTGGGCGATCAGCATCGGGCTGGAGAAGCGCCTGCCGGACGGCGGTTCGGATATCGTTGCCGGGCTGATCTATGCGCCGGCGATGGACGAGCTTTTCTGGGCGGAGAAGGGCGGCGGCGCCTTCCTCAATGATCGGCGGCTCAGGGTTTCGGCGCGGCGCGAGCTGAAGGACGCGGTGTTCGCCACCGGCATCCCCTTCGCCGCCGCCAGCGCCGCCCAGCGGCTCGCCTTTGCCCGCACGCTGGGGCTGCTGATGCCGCAGGTCGCGGGCATCCGGCGCTTCGGTGCGGCCGCGCTCGATCTCGCCTGGGTCGCCGCCGGCCGCTTCGACGGATTCTGGGAACTCGGCCTCAAGCCCTGGGATCTCACCGCCGGCGTTCTGCTCGTGCGCGAGGCGGGCGGCTTCGTGCATGCGCCCGAGACCGAGGATCCGCGCGACCCGCCGGGCCTGGTCGCGGCCAATCCGCATCTGTTCTCGCCGCTGCGCGCGGCGGTGACGGAAGGGCTGCACGCCGCCCGCGCCCAGACCACCGGCCTCTGAGCCCCGCGCGGCCCGGCGACTTTCCGCCGCCCCCGCCGCGCAAGCCGATTACGGTCGGCTGGTTCTTGGGCCAGTGTCCTGCCCCTGAAATGCGCGTGCATTTCGGGGATGAGCAGGCCACTGAAAACAAAGAGCGAGTGCCCGGGAAATTCGTTTGCGAATTTCCGAATCAGGGCACTAGGGTGCGGCGGCAATGCGCACCTCGCTCCTCATCCTGACGTTCATTCTCGCTGCCTCGGTACCCGCCGGTGCCGAGGTCACGGTCAATCCGGGCGCGCTCGACGCTCCCGTGGAAGCTGCGCCGCCATCGCCGTCGCAAGCCCAGCCGTCGCCCGCCCCTGGGCCGGCCAAGCCGGCGCGGCCGAAGCGCAAGGCGCCGGCGAAGAAGGACACCGCCCCGACGACCGCCAAGCCGGCCGCGCCCGCGACCCAGGAGCCGGTCGCGAAGGGGCCGGCGGCCACCGGCATCGTCGTGCCGCAGGCCGCGCCGCCGCCGGCCGAATTGCCGCCGGCCTTGCCGAACGAGGCGGCCCATCCGCCGGCCAAAGTGGTGCCGCCGCCCGTCGTCGCCGGCGCCGCCGGCGAGGCCACGCCGATCGCCTCCGGCGTCCGTGTCACCTTCGCGCCCGGCAGCGCCGACCTCAACCCGACGACGCAGGCGGCGCTCCAGCGGCTGGCTCATCAGTCCGCCACCGACAAGGAGGCGCGCTTCACCATCCTCGCCGCCGCCACCGGCGCCGCCGACGACCCCTCAACACCGCGCCGGCTCGCGCTCGCGCGCGGGCTCGCGGCGCGCGGCGTGCTGCTGGAACAGGGCATTCCGTCGCCGCATATCTATGTTCGCGTGCTGCCCCCGAGCGAGCCCGGGGCCGCGTCCGACCGGGTGGATGTGACCGTCGCCACCGCCAACGCCGCCGTTCCGCCGCCGTCATCGACGTCCCCCGCCTCCACGCCATCCCCCGCTTCCACGCCATCGCAGTGAGATCGCCGCCCCATGACCCGGCCGACCCCTTACCTGCTGCGCATGCTCATCTTCCTGGCCCTGGTCATCGGCGTCGGCGCGGCGCTCTCGCCGGCGCTGCGCGCGGCCTTTGCCAACAACCCGCCGCTCAATGCGCTGATCCTGATGGTGCTGCTGCTCGGCATCGTCTGGAACCTGCGCCAGGTGCTGCGGCTGTTCCGCGAGGTCTCCTGGGTCGAGGCGTTCCGTCAGGGCGCGACACGGGGCGCGGCGCTCTCGGCGCCGTCGCCGCGCCTGCTGGCGCCGACCGCGCAGATGCTGGCGGCGCGCGCCGGCAAGATGCGCGAGGGGGCGGACCGGGTCACGCTTTCGGCTCCGGCCATGCGCAGCCTGCTCGATTCCATCTCCAGCCGCCTCGACGAAAGCCGCGACCTGTCGCGCTACATGACGGCGCTGCTGATCTTCCTCGGCCTGCTCGGCACTTTCTGGGGCCTGCTGCGCACCGTGAGCGCGGTGAGCGAGGTGATCTCCGGCATGTCGGTCGGCTCGGGTGATCTCAATACGCTGTTCGACCAGTTGAAGTCCGGCCTGGAGCGCCCCCTGGCCGGCATGGGCACGGCGTTCTCCACCTCCATGCTCGGCCTCGCCGGATCGCTCGTGCTCGGCTTTCTGGACCTCACCGCGGCCCAGGCGCAGAATCGGTTCTTCAACGAGCTGGAGGAGTGGCTGGCCGGGCTGACGCGACTCTCCTCCGGCGTGCTCGGCGGCGAAGGCGACGCGCCGGTGCCGGTCTATGTCCAGGCCCTGCTCGAACAGACCGCGGAAAATCTGGAGAATCTCCAGCACATCCTGGCCCGCGGCGAGGAGGGGCGCGGCGTCGCCAATCAGGCGGTACTGGGCCTCACGGAGCGCATCTCGACGCTGTCGGACACGATGCGCGCGAGCCAGCAGCTCATGCTGCGCATCGCCGAATCGCAGGCGGCACTGGCGCCGGCCTTGCAGCGGCTGACCGAGGCACGCATGGAGCCGACGGCCGACGAAGTCGTGCGGGCGCATCTGCGCAACATCGAACTCTATCTGCAGCGGCTGCTGGCGGAGAGCGAGCAGGGCCGCGTGCAGAGCACGGCGGAACTGCGCAACGACATCCGCGTCCTCACCCGCACCATCGCCGCTTTGGCCGAAGAGTCGCAGAGGTAGAAGATGGCAACCGGTTCACGCGGGCGCAGCAGGGAAGAACCGCTCAACCCATGGCCGGGCTATGTGGACGCCCTGTCCACGCTGCTCATGGTCATCATCTTCGTCCTTCTGGTCTTCGTCCTCGCGCAGGCGTTCCTCTCCGTCGTGCTCTCCGGGCGCAACAAGGCGCTCGACGTGCTGAACCACAAGGTCGCCGAACTGTCCGATCTGCTGTCGCTGGAGCGCGGCCACACGACGGATCTCAAGAGCTCGCTGGCCGGCCTCAACCGCGACCTCGCGGCGGCGAACGCGGCCAAGGACGCCCTCGCCCAGCAACTCGCCGCGCTGCGGGCCAATGTCGCCCAAGGCGAGGCAGAGCGCGCCGCACTCAAAGCCGAACGCGATTCCCTCGCCGCCCGGCTCTCGGACGCGGCGGCGCAGACCGCGTCCGCCGCCACCCGCGCCCAGGCGCTGCAAGCCCAGCTCGCCGAAGCCCTCGCGCGCGGCAATGCGTCCAGCCAGCAGAGCGCCGCCCTGGTCGGCCAGCTCGCCGATGCCAAGCGCGAGCTGGCCGATACGCAGCAGCGTCTGGCGGCCATGCGGGCGCAGATGGCCGAGCTCGACAAGACGGTGACCGCGGACAAGGCGACGATCGATGCCAAGCTCTCCGATCTCGCCAAGCTCTCCGAGCAGGTGCAGGCGCTGACGGCGCTGCGTGACGAACTCGAACGCCAGGTGCAGGACGCAGCGGCGCGGGCGACGACGGAGCAGCAGCGCCGCGCCGCGACAGAGGCGGAGCTGGCCAACGAGAAGAAGTTTTCCGACAGCGCCCGCGCACAGATCGCGTTGCTCAACCAGCAGCTCGAACAGATGCGCGCGCAGCTCAAGGACGTCGCCTCGGCACTCGACATCGCGGAGAAAGCTGGCCGCGACAAGGACGCGCAGATCGCCAATCTCGGACAGAAGCTGAACGCAGCGCTCGCCGCCAAGGTCGAGGAGCTGCAGCGCTATCGCAGCGAGTTCTTCGGCAGGCTGCGCGACGTGCTTGCCAGCCAGAAGGGCATCCAGGTGGTCGGCGACAGGTTCGTCATCCAGAGCGAGGTCCTGTTTCCCACCGGCAGCGCCGACCTCACGCCCGCCGGCGTGACCGAGGTCAATGCGCTGGCCGGGACGCTGAAGAAGATCAGCGGGGAAATTCCGCCCGACCTGCCCTGGGTGCTGCGTGTCGACGGGCACGCCGACAAGCAGCCGGTGGTCGGCGGCACCTTCGCCTCGAACTGGGAACTCTCCGCCCAGCGTGCGATCAATGTCGTGAAGCTGCTCGTGCTCGAAGGCGTGCCGCCGAACCATCTGGCGGCAACGGCGTTCGCCGAGTACGAGCCGATCGCGGCCGGCGACGCGCCGGAGGATTATGCCAAGAACCGCCGCATCGAGCTGCGCCTGACCGACCGCTGAGCATGGTGGCGCGCGGCGCGCGGAGCCGGTATGGACAGGATGAGCCAGAGGGAGAAAACGCCGATGTGGCAGCCGAGCCAGCGCTATCCGGATCCCGCCGTGCAGACACTGGATCCGCGATTCGAGCGGCTGCGCCTGCCGTTCGCGACCGTCGAGCGTCTCGCCGAGGGGTGTCGCTGGGCGGAGGGGCCGGTGTGGTTCGGCGACGGGCGGTTCCTGGTCTGGAGCGACATCCCCAACGACCGCATGCTGAAATGGGACGAGGAGACCGGCGCGGTCAGCCACTTCCGCAAGCCCGCCAACTACGCCAACGGCAATACCCGCGACCGCCACGGGCGGCTGATCACGTGCGAGCATGATTCCCGGCGCGTCACCCGCACTGAATATGACGGCACGATCACCGTTCTGATCGATCGCTTCGAGGGCAAGCGGCTCAACTCGCCCAACGACGTGGTGGTGAAGTCCGACGGGTCGATCTGGTTCACAGATCCGCCCTTCGGCATCCGCAGCAACTACGAGGGCCATCTCGACACCGAAGAATTGCCGGGCAACGTCTATCGGCTCGCGCCCGACAGTCTGCGCCCGACGGTGGTCGCCGAAGGCATCAACTGCCCCAACGGACTCTGCTTCTCGCCCGACGAATCGCTGCTCTACATCGTCGAATCGCGCTCCGTGCCGCGCTGCATCCGCGTCTTCGATGTCACCGGCGAGACCATCCGCAACGGCCGCATCTTCGTCGATGCCGGGCCGCAGGGCACGCCGGACGGCATACGCTGCGACATCGAAGGCAATGTCTGGGCCGGCTGGGGCATGAGCGAAGCGCTCGATGGCGTGCGCGTCTTCGCACCCGACGGAGCGCCGATCGGGCACATCGCCCTGCCGGAGCGTTGCGCCAACATCTGCTTCGGCGGCGCCAAGCGGAACCGGCTGTTCATGGCCGCGAGCCACTCGCTCTACGCGCTCTATGTCGCCACCCAGGGTGCCGCCGGTGGCTGAGGACGCAATGCTGCGCGGCATGCGCAAGGGGCTGACCAGCTACGGCGATCCCGATTTTTCGCTGTTTCTCCGCCGCGCCTTCATCAAGGCGATGGGGTTCTCCGACGATGCGCTGTCGCGCCCGATCATCGGCATCGCCAACACCGCGAGCGACTTCAATCCCTGCCACGGCAACGCCGGGGCGCTGATCGAGGCGGTCAAGCGCGGCGTGATGCTCGCCGGCGGGCTGCCGATGGCGTTCCCGACCATCTCCATCCACGAGGCCTTTTCCCACCCGACCTCGATGTATCTGCGCAACCTGATGGCGCTCGACACCGAGGAAATGATCCGCGCCCAGCCGATGGACGCGGTGGTGCTGATCGGCGGCTGCGACAAGACCATTCCGGCGCAACTGATGGGCGCGGCGAGCGCCGACGTGCCGGCCATCGTGCTGCCCACCGGGCCGATGCTGGTCGGTCACTACAAGGGCGAGGAACTCGGCGCCTGCACCGATTGCCGCCGCCTCTGGGGCCAGTTCCGTGCCGGCGAGATGGACGCGCAATCGATCGCCGAGGTCAACGGGCGTCTGGCGCCGACCCACGGCACCTGCATGGTGATGGGAACCGCGAGCACCGTCGCGTGCATGGCCGAGGCCATCGGCATGGCGCTGCCGGGCGCGGCAACGACGCCGGCGACTCACGCCGACCGCGTGCGCATCGCCGAGGCCTCGGGCGCGCAGGCGGTGCGCCTGGCGCGGGATGGCGTGCGGCCCTCGGCGATCATGACCCCGGCCGCATTCCGCAACGCCTTCACCGTGCTGCAGGCGATCGGCGGATCGACCAATGCGCTCATCCATTTCACCGCCGTGGCCGGGCGGCTCGGCATCCCCGTCGATCTCGATCTGTTCGATCGGTTGGGGCGGGAGGTTCCCGTGCTGATCGACCTGAAGCCGTCCGGCGCGCATTACATGGAGCATTTCCATTGGGCCGGCGGCGTGCCGCGGCTGGTGCGCGAGCTCGGCCCGGCGCTCGATCTCGCCTGCGCGACCGTGGCAGGGCTCACGCTCGGCGAGATCGCGGCTCGCGCGGAGGAGGTGCCAGGCCAGGACGTGATCCGCTCGCGCGCCGCGCCGATCGCGACCGGCGGCGGGCTCGCCGTGCTGCGCGGCAATCTCGCCCCCGGCGGGGCGCTGCTGAAGCGCTCGGCTGCGAGCCCGCATCTGATGCGCCACGAGGGCCGGGCCGTCGTGTTCACCTCGGTCGAGGACATGGTGCGCCGGATCGACGACCCAGCGCTCGATGTCACGGCCGAGGACATACTGGTGATGCAGGGCGGCGGGCCGAAGGGCGCGCCGGGCATGCCGGAGGCGGGCTACATCCCGATTCCACGCCGGCTGGCGCGGGCGGGCGTGAAGGACATGGTGCGCATCTCCGACGCACGCATGAGCGGCACCGCCTTCGGCACCATCGTGCTGCATGTGACCCCCGAATCGGCGGTCGGCGGGCCGCTCGGCCTCGTCCGCACCGGTGATCGGATCCGGCTCGATGCCGAGGCCCGCCGGCTCGACCTGCTGGTGGACGAGGCCGAACTGGCCGCCCGGCGCGCCGCCTGGACGCCGCCGGCCGAGGCGCCGCGCCGCGGCTACGCGGCCCTATTCCACGGCCACGTGCTGCAGGCCGATGGCGGCTGCGACTTCGATTTCTGCCGCCGCTGAGCGCCCGAGGCCGCCGCGGCCGACGACCGCGCCGATCAGCACCAGGGTCGGGCCGCCGCGCGACCAGGCGGGGCCGTCGCGCACGAGCCCGTCGAGCGTGCCGGCGAGCTCCCGGCAGGCCGGTGTCCCGGCCGATTCGACCAGTGCCGCCGGCGTCGCCGGATCGAGCCCGGCCGCGATCAGCCCCTCCGCAAGCAGCGGCAGGGTGGCCACGCCCATGTAGATCGCCAGCGTGCCGCCGAGCCGGGCCAGCGCCGCGCAGTCGAGATCCAGCGTTCCCTCGCGCGAGTGGCCGGTGGCGAAGGTCACGGTGCGAGCGACGCCTCGATGGGTGAGCGGGATCGCACGCTGCGCGCCGGCGGCCAGCGCGGCGGTGACGCCCGGGACGATCTCGAAGCAGATGCCCGCTGCCGCCAGCGCCTCGGCCTCCTCGCCGCCGCGGCCGAAGACCAGCGGGTCGCCGCCTTTCAGCCGCACCACGCGACGCCCCTCGCGGGCGAGGCGGACCAGCAGCGCGTTGATCGCCTCCTGCGACAGGCAATGGTTGGCGCGCGCCTTGCCGACATAGATGCGCTCGGCATCGCGCCGCGCCATAGCCAGCACGTCCTCGCTCACCAGCCGGTCATGCACGATCACGTCCGCCTCGCCGAGCAGGCGCTGGGCCCGCAGGGTGAGCAGGTCGGCCGCGCCGGGGCCGGCGCCGACCAGGAAGACGATGCCCTCCGGCGCCCGCACGCAATCGGCCAGGCCGGCCTCCACCGTTGCCACGGCCGCCGCCTCGTCACCGGCGAAGACGAGATCCGCCGCCGGCCCGGTCAGGGTGCGTTCGAGGAAGCGCCGGCGGGCGGCCGGGTTGGGCAGGGCGGCGCGGACGCGGTCGCGGATGCGCGCGGCGAAGCCGGCCAGCGCACCGAACCGGGGCGGCACCGCCGCCTCGATCCGCGCCCGCAGCAGCCGGGCCAGGACGGGCGCGGTGCCGGCAGACGCAACCGCGATCGTCACCGGGTCGCGGTCGATCACCGAGGGCGTGATGAAGGTGCAGAGTTCGGGTCGGTCGACGACGTTCACCGGAACGCCGCGCCGACGTGCAGCGGCGACCAGGGCACGGAGATCCGCCTCGGGCGCCTCGGCGCCGATGGCGATCGCGGCGCCGTCGAGATCGGCCTCGGCGAACCCCGGCCGCTCGCGGACCACCGCCCCGGCCTCGATGAGCGCCGCCGCCTTGCGCGCGGCGACCTCGCCACTGCCGACGACCAGCGCCGTCCGCCCGGCGAGGTCGAGGAAGATCGGAAAATGCCGCATCAGGCCGCCTGCCGCTTGGCGGAAATCTCGTCGAGCAGGCGCTCGGCGCCGAGGCGTCGGCAGAATGGGCCAAACGCCTCGCCATCGTGGCGCTGGCCGGCGAAGGCGGCGAACAGCGGCTCCAGCGTCGCCGCGATGTCGTCCTCCGCGACCTTGTCGAGCAGCTTGAAGGACAGCACCGTGCCCTCGAAATCGCCCCCGACATAGAGCGCGTAGAAGCCCGGCATCCGGCCGACGATGCCGATATCGCCGGCATAGGGCCGGGCGCAGCCATTGGGGCAGCCGGTGATGCGCAGACTGATCCGTTCCTCGCCGAGGCCTTGCCGGGCCAGCGCGGCGTCGATCGACGCGACCATCGGCGCGCGCACCCGCTCGGCCTCGGTCAACGCCAGGCCGCAGGTGGGCAGCGCCGGGCAGGCCAGCGCCCAGCGCGCCAGCGGCGTCATCTGCTCGGCGAGCGTCACGCCATGGGCGCGCAGGATCGCCTCGATGTCGTCCCGCGCGTCGGCGGCGACGTTGCTCAGCAGCAGGTCCTGCTGAGGGGTCAGCACCGGGTCAGCGCCGAAGCGTTCGACGATGATCCGCAGTGCCGTGCGCAACTTGGCCTCGTCGGTATCGGCGATGCGGCCGGAGGGCAGCGGCACGCCGAGCCAGAACAGCCCGTCGCCCTGCCCGTGCCAGCCGAGCAGTTCTGGCATGGCCAGATGCGGCATCAACCGCGGCGGAGCCAGCGCGAAGCCGAGCTGCTCGGACAGCCGCGCGCGCACCCACTCGACGCCATTATCCTCGACGACATATTTCAGCCGGGCGCGCCGCCGGTCCGCGCGGTTGCCGTAGTCGCGATGCAGCGCGATCGCGGCCTGGGCCGCAGGGATGAGCTGGTCAGGTCCGACGAAGCCCACCAGCGACGCCAGGCGCGGATAGGTCGCCGCCTTGTTGTGCGTCATGCCGAGCCCACCGCCGACGGCTATGTTGTAGCCGACGAGCCGGTTGGCCTCGTAGAGGGCGATCGCCGCGAAGTCATTGGCCAGCACGTCGGCGGTGTTGTCCTCGGGCAGGCCGAGGGCGATCTTGAACTTCCGCGGCAGATAGGCCGGCCCGTAGAGCGGCTCCGGTTCCGCCTCCGTGCCGAGGTCGGCCTGGGCCGCCGCATCGAGGAACAATTCGTGATACGCGCGGCTCGCCGGCAGAAGAGCGGTCGAGAGCGCCTGCGCGTCGGCGAGCAGGCGCTGATGGCGGGGGGTACGCCGCGGCGCCGGCGAGGTGATGACGTTGCGCACCACGTCGCCGCAGGCGCATTGCGTCGTCAGCAGCGCGTGGTTGATGGCGGCGATATGGGCGCGGAGATCGCCCTTCAACACGCCGTGGAACTGGATCGCCTGGCGGGTGGTGACGCGCAGCGTGGCGTTGGCGTAGCGGTCGGCGAGCGCGTCCAGCGCCAGATACTGCGCAGCCGTCAGCGCGCCGCCGGGAATGCGGACGCGGACCATGAAGGAATAGGCTTTTTCCAGCCCCTGCTGCTTGCGCTCGGTCGCGCTGTCGCGATCGTGCTGCTCGTAGGTGCCGTGGAATTTCAGCAGGTTGTATCCGTCCTCGGTCACCTGCGTGCCGCCGGCGGCAAACTGCTCCGCGAGGTCGCCGCGCAGGCCGCGGCTGGCCAGCTTCAACCGCTCCACTCCGCTCGGCTTGGCCGTGGGCGGGATGGTCTCGGTCATGGCACGTCTCCCTCCGCGCTGCCGCCGTGGATGCCGCATTCCACCTTGCCGCGGCCGGCCCAGCGGCCGGCGCGCGGATCCTCGCCGGCCCGCGTCGCCCGCGTGCAGGGGGCGCAGCCGATGGAGGCGAAGCCGTGCGCGGTCAGCGTGTGCGCCGGCAAGTCCCGCGCGGCGAATTCTGCCTCGATGCGGGCCGGGCTCCAGGCCGCGAGCGGGTTGATCTTGACCTTTCCGCCCAGCCGTTCGACCAGCGGCAGCGCCGCGCGGGTCGGGCTCTGATGGCGTTTGCGTCCGGTGATCCACGCATCGAACGAGGCCAGCGCCGCGTTCAGCGGCTCGACCTTGCGCAGCGCGCAGCACGCGTCCGGGTCGAAGTGCCAGAGCCAGGAGTCCGGATCGTGCCGCTCGGTGTCGGCGCGGGCGGGGGCGACATCGCGGATGTCGGTCAGGCCCAGATGGCGGGCCAGATCGTGGCGATAGGCCAGGGTTTCGGGAAAATGCTGGCCGGTATCGAGGAACAGCACCGGCGTCGCGCGGTCGATCTCGGCGACCAGCGCCAGCAGCAGCGCCGATTCCGCCCCGAAGGAGGACACGACGGCGATACGGCCCCGGAACTCGTCGGAAATCGCGCGCCGCAGCAGGTCCAAGCCCTCGGCTTCGGCCGCGCTGAGCGCGGCATCCGGGCCGGAGACTAGGGCAAGCGGCGCTTGCGGCAGCTCGGCGATCGAAAGGTCCATCTCTTCACAACCCTTGGCGGCGTCGGCCGATCGTATATCGGAGCCCTTACCGGATTATTCCACCACTTGGCGGGGTCGTAAAGATGAATTCTCCTACGTGGACGGATGATAGATGCCCATGCTGCATTTTTATACGATCGAGAATCGGTAATTACGCCGCCCCACCGGTAGCCGTCGGCGGGGCGGCCGTCGCTCACGAGCCGGCGCCGGAAATCACCTCGCCGAATCGCTCCCACGTCTTGCCATTCCAGCGCGCGAGCTGGAGCTGGCGGATCGGGTGGTAGTTGGTCGGGCTGGTGTTGACCTTGATGCCGGGCAGCAAGGTCGGGATTTCCAGATCCTTCAGGTTCGTGGCCTGCTTCATGATGTTGGCGCGCGACAGGTCGTTGCCGCACTGCTTCAGGACCTGCAGCAGGGTGAGGCCGACGCCGTAGCCATAGACGTAGTTGGCATCGGTGAGATCGGCGTCCGGCATGTTCGCCTTCATGAAGGCGCGCCACTCGTTCATGCCGGGGTCATTGGCCCAGGCCGGATCGGTGGCATCCTTGCCATACAGCCCGGTGATCAGGCCGACGGCCTTCTCAACGCCGGCCGGCTTGATCACGGCGCCGACGGAGACCGAGACGTCGGAGACGAATTCGAGCGGATGCCAGCCGATATCATAGACTTTCCGGATCGCCTGCGCCGCCATCTTGGGGATTGCCGCGATCACCAGCGTATCGGCACCGGAGGCCTGGAGGGTGACGATCTGCGAATCGATGGTCGGATCGGTGCTCTCGTAGGAGACCGCCTTCACGACCAGCTTGTCGTACTGATCCCCGAGCACGTCCTTGATGCCGAGGACGTAATCCTTGCCGAAATCATCGTTCTGGAAAAGGATGGCGATCTTCGGTGCCTTTGCGGCCTTGAGAATATATTTGGCATAGACCTGCGCCTCGGTGCGATAGCTCGGCTGATAGCCGATGGTCCAGGGATAGCGCTGGTAGTCGCCCCATTTATCGGCGCCGGTGGCGACGAAGAGCTGCGGCACCTTCTTCATGTTGAGGTATTTCTGCACTGCCGTGTTCGTCGGCGTGCCGAGCGCATTGAACATGAAGGAGACGCCTTCCTCCTCGACGAGCCGCCGCGTCTGCTCGACGGTGCGCGGCGGGATGTAGCCGTCATCGACGGAGATGAAATCGATCTTGCGGCCGTTCACGCCGCCCGCCTCGTTGACGCTCTTGAACAGCGCCGTGAGCGTGCGCCCGATCGCGCCATAGGCCGACGCATTGCCGCTGTAGGCTTCGGTCTGGCCGATCTTGATCGAAGTCGCGGTCACACCGGGCATGTCCTCCGCGACCGCCGCGCCGGAGAGCCCGGCGAACAGCAGTGCCGCCGCCATGAGGACGACCGGGCGGCGTCGAGATCTCGCATTCATGTCCGTTTCTCCTTGTTCTGCGTGTTTTGCGCCCCACTCAGGCGTGCGACTCAGGCGTGGCCGTTCTCCCGCACGCCGACCTCGGCGCGCACGAGCATCGCCGGGCGTTGGGGGATCATCCGCTGCAGAACGCGCCGCGCCATGCCGGCGAAGCCCGAGGGGATGAAATAGAGGAAAGCGATGAGGATCACGCCATAGACCGCACCGGCCGCGGCCTTGGACACCTGCTCGGCGAGGTTCGGCACGAAGACGATGAACGCCGCGCCGAAGATTGCGCCGCTGATCGAGGCGACGCCGCCCACGACCAGGCCAACGAACAGTGTGATCGACAGGAACACCGAAAAACTGTCCGGGGCGACGAACTGCACCGCGATGGCCCCGAGCGAGCCGGCCACACCGGTATAGAGCGCGCTGACGGCGAATGTCCGTGTCTTCAGCAAGGCGAGATCGACGCCCATGGCCTCGGCGGCGATCGGGTTGTCGCGCACCGCGCGGATCGCCCGGCCGATCCGACCCGAGAGCAAGTTCGCCGCGAGCAGGAACATCACCGCGCCGACCGCCAGTGTGAACAGATAGAGCCACTGGTCGGCCGAAAGCCTTAGACCAAGGGGTGCCTCCGGCTTGCTGATGACGATCCCCTGCACGCCGCCGGTCCATGGCTCGAGTGCCGGATATTTCAGCAGTTGCGGCAGCGCGACGGCGAGGGCGAAGGTGGTGAGCGCAAGGTAGAGGCCGCCAAGCCGCAGCGCCGGCAGGCCGAAGGCGAAGCCGAACGCGGCGCAGATCACCGCCGAGACGGGCAGCGTGGCCCAGTAGGGCACGTCATAGTTGCTCATCAGGATCGCCGTCACATAGGCGCCGATGGCGTAGAACGCACCGTGGCCAAGCGAAATCTGGCCGTTGTAGCCGGTGACGATGTTGAGCCCGAGAATGGCGATCGCGTAAGTCACCACCATCGTCAGTTGGAACAGATGATAGCCGCTCAGCGCGAAGGCGATTGCGACGGCGCAGGCCAGTCCTGCCATGATCGCGAGCATGCGCGTGCCGGCCATCGTCTAGACCCTCGTCACGAGGACGCGGCCGAACAGGCCGTTGGGCCGGAACACAAGAACCGCGACGATGGTGAAGAGCGCCAGCGAGAGCTTCAATTCCGTGCCGACGACATAGGCGCCGCCAAGATTCTCGATTACCCCGACAGCGAAGCCGCCGATCACCGCGCCGGCCGGATTGTCGATGCCGCCCAGCAGCGCGCCGGCGAAGGCATAGAGCAGGATGCCGGCCATCATGTTGGGATCGAGAAACACCACCGGCGCGACCATCATGCCCGCGACCGCGCCGAGTGTCGCCGCCAGCCCCCAGCCCAGCGCGAGCATGTGCCCGACGCGGATGCCGACCAGGCGCGAGGAGACCGGATTGAACGCCGCCGCGCGCATGGCCAGCCCGAGCTTGGTGTGGCGGAAGAACAGATAGACCGCGGCCAGTACCACCAGCGTCACGACCGTCGCGCCCAGTTCGTGTGGCGACAGGAAGCCGCCCAGGAGCGGCCGGCTTGCCTCGAACGGAGAGGGGAAGCTCTTGATCGTATAGGAGAAGATCCAGCCCGTTACGCTGTTGAAGACGAGCAGCAGACCGATGAACACGCCGACGGAGGACAGTACCGGCGCGTTCGCCATCGGCCGCATCAGGACGATCTGGATCACCGCGCCCATCACGAACGAGATCACCACCGTCGCCAGGAACGCGCCCCAGTACGGCAACCCGGCCTCGATCAGCGCCAGCGCGATGTAGGTCGAGAACGTCGCCATTTCGCCCTGGGCGAAATTCACGTGGTGCGTGGACTGGTAGATCATCACCAGCGCCAGCGCCACGGAGGCGTAGATACCGCCGGTGACGAGGCCGGAGAGGATCTGGTGGAGCAGCCCGATCATCGCGCTCAGAACCCGAGATAGGAGCGGCGGACCGCCTCGTTCGAGGCCAGGTCCGCCGCGCTGCCGGCCATCACCATGCGTCCCGTCTCCAGGAGGTAGGCGCGCTCGGAAATGGCGAGCGCGAGATTAGCGTTCTGTTCCACGACCAGGATGCTCATGCGCTGCTCGCGGTTGATGCGGTGCAGGATGTCGAAAACCTCCTCGACGATCAGCGGCGCGAGCCCGAAGGATGGTTCATCGAGCAGTAGCAGCCGCGGCCGCAGCAGAAGCGCGCGCCCGATCGCGAGCATCTGCTGCTCGCCGCCCGAGAGCGTGCCGGCCTGCTGATGCAGCCGTTGCTGCAAACGCGGGAAATAATCGAACACGTG
The DNA here is from genome assembly GCA_027449745.1 of Acetobacteraceae bacterium. GTDB lineage: Bacteria > Pseudomonadota > Alphaproteobacteria > Acetobacterales > Acetobacteraceae > JAJZVV01. The sequence goes on from DAIDKZ010000190.1 coordinate 31,840, forward strand.
CGCGAGGTCTTCGCGGAACGCACGATCGGGGCGCGTATACGCACCGAGACGGAGATTCTCCTCCACCGTCAGTTCCATGAAGGTGCCGCGGCCGTCCGGCACATGGGCGATGCCGGCGCGCGCGATGTCCTCGGTGGCGCGCCCGTCGATGCGCGCGCCGGCGAAGTGAATCTCGCCGCTGGTCCGGACCATGCCGGAAATCGCCCGCAGCGTCGTCGTCTTGCCGGCACCGTTGGCGCCGAGCAGGCAGGTGACGCCGCCCTCCTCGACCAGGAAGTCGATGCCATGGAGCACCTTGCTGGCGCCGTAGGCGGCGTGGAGCCCGATCGCCTCAAGCAGCTTTGGCATGCACGCCGCCGCCGAGATAGGCCCGGATCACCTCGGGATCGGACTGCACCGTGGCCGGCGAGCCATCGGCGATCTTGCTGCCGAACTCGAGCGCAACGACCCGGTCCGAGACGCGCATCACCAGGTTCATGTGATGCTCGACGAGCAGGATGCTGATCGCCATCCGGTCGCGGATGGCGCGGATGAGCTCCGCGAGCTGATCGACTTCACTGTGGTTGAGCCCACCGGCCGGCTCATCCATCAGCAGCAATTGCGGCGCGCTGATCAAGGCCCGCGCCAGCTCGACGCGCTTCTGGGTGGCAAATGGCAAGCTGGCGACGAGGTGCTCGGCGAACGCGCCGAGCTCCAGCATGTCCAGCACCGTGCTCAGCCGCCGCCGGGCGCTGGCCTCCTCGGCCCGGGCGCCCGGTGCGCGCAGCGCGCTGGCGATGAAGCCGGCCCGGCCGAAATGGTGCGCGCCGACGAGGATGTTCTCGCGCACACTCATGCTGCGGAACAGTGCCAGATTCTGGAAAGTCCGTCCGATCCCGTAGCCGATCATGCGATGGCGCTTGGCGCCGGTAAGGAGGTGGCCGTCGAAGCGGATGCTGCCGGCGGTGCTGCGGTAGATGCCGCTGATGCAGTTGAACAGGGTCGTCTTGCCCGACCCGTTCGGCCCGATCAGGCCGCAGATTTCCCGCCGCCCGACATCGAACGAAACACCCGCCAGCGCAACCACGCCGCCAAAACGCATGGCGACATCGCGGATCTCGAGCAACGTGCCGCTCACTCCGCTCATCGCTGCACCCGCACACCGCACCCGGTCGCGCTTGCCACGCTCGCCCCCCCGATTGGGCCCTTGCAGCCCCTTGTTTCGTTATCCATCGCGCCGACGGGACAGAGCCCGATCCGGAGATCATGAAATTAGACGAAGCGGCCAGGAGGGGCAAGCCATTCCTCAGCCGCTTATCGGTCCTGCGAATTCCGCAGACGTCGTTCGCGCCCTTCCGCCGCGCCAGTCTCCGGCGCTATTCTTCCCCCCACAAAGCCAGGGGAGAAAACATGCCAAGCCTATCCGCACTCGCAGGCCGGACGCTCTGCGCGATCGCGCTGCTCGCCGGGACAGCTCTCACGGCGCGGGCCGCGGCGCCGGACATCGCGCTCTCGGGCAACGACAACCATACGACGGTGGTCGACGGCAAACCGCGCGGTCTGCCCAACGCCAAACCCGACAATGTCTCCGTGATCGACGTTTCGTCGTTCCCGCCCCGCCTCGTCACCACGGTCGATGTCCCGTTCAGCGACATCGGCCCGCCGATGGCGATCGCCATCGCCCCGGACGCCAGCTACGCCCTCGTCACCGCCTCGACCAAGGCCGATCCGGCCTCGCCGGACGGGGCCTCGCCGGATGATCGGGTGAGCGTGCTCGATCTCACCGCCTCGCCGCCCCGCGTGGTTCAGACGGTGCATGCCGGCACCGGCGCGACCGCCGTCCGCATCACGCCGGACGGCACCATGGCGCTGGTGACCAACCGCAACGCCGGAACGGTCTCCGTGTTCACCATCGCCGGCCACAGTCTGAGCCCCGCCGGCACGGTCGA
>DAIDKZ010000191.1 GCA_027449745.1 Acetobacteraceae bacterium
GGATATGGGCGCTGTCGACGCGGTGGAACTCGAGCATCATGTCCGGCGGCGCAACCTCGCCGGCCGGCAGCTTCGATGCCGCCCGGTTGAAGTGCCAGCGCCCGATGAACGGATTGCTCTCGGCCTGGGCGGCGCCCATCAACGCCGCTACCGAACCGAGGGCGACGCCGAGCGCCGCACCGCGCCGCCTGCCTGGCCCATTCCCTCGCACCTGCTCTCTCCCTCCGATGCTACCGGCGAGCCAGCCTGCACCCGCGCCCCCGCAAGGGCAAGCCGAGGTGGCGCTCAGGCCGGGACGATCACCATCCAGGCGACGCCGAAGCGGTCCGTGACCATGCCGAAGCAGGGCGAGAAGAAGGTTTTGCCGAGCGGCATCTGCACGTTGCCGCCCTCGGCCAGGGCGCCGAACATCCGCTCCGCCTCAGCCATGTCGGCGGCGTCAAGCGAGAGGGCGAAGCCCTGGAACGCGGGCTTGCCCAGGCAGCGCCCGCCCGAGGCCATCACACCGGCTCCGCCGATGCGCAGGCTCGCGTGCATCACCTTGTTCTCCGCCCCCGGCGGCACCGCAGCCGGCTCCGGGCTGTCGCGGAAGCGCAGCAGCATCGTCACCTCGGCGCCGAGCGCCTGGCGATAGAAGGCGATCGCCTCGTCGCAGCGTCCGTCGAAAAAGACATAGGGCTGGATCGTCATCGTCGTCTTCCCCCCGGTTTGATTGGCCCCCCATGAAGCGGCCGGCGGCGAACGGGGCAGGACGGGGGCCAAGCGCTGTCCCGCCAATGGCACGCCGCCCATGTGCGCTGATCCGGGCCATCATTGGCGCATCAAGCTCAGGCGGCAGCGCAGCGATTCGCTGATGTGGCGCCTGGCCTCCGCCTCCGCACGGTCCGCGTCCCGTGCGGTGATGGCGGCGAGCATCGCGGCGTGCTCCTGCGCAGCGGTGGTGCTGCGTCCGGGCCGGGTGAAGGTGGTGGCGCCGAGGACGGCGATCGCGTCCTGCAGCTGCTCCAGCGCCTCGCGCAGGAACCGGTTGCGCGCGGCGCGGACGACGGCGGCGTGGAATTCGCGGTTGAGGCGCGCCTGCTCGTCCGGCCCGGTCGCCGCGGTGAAGGCGCGGGAAATCTCCTCCAGCACCCCGATCTCGGGCGAGGAGATGTGCCGCGCCGCCAGCCGCGCCGCCGCGCCTTCCAGAATCTCGCGCATGGCATAGAGTTCCAGCGTCTCGCCGACATCGAGGCTGCGCACGATCAGCCCGCGCGGGCCGGCCGGAACCACCAGGTCCTTCGCCAGCAGGCGGCCGAACGCCTCGCGCACCGGCGTGCGGCTCACCTTGAGCAGGCGCGCCACCTCCTCCTCGCGCAGCCGGTCGCCCGGCCGGTAGCGGCCCGAGCGCAGCGCGGCGCTGAGGAAGCGGAACACGGCCTCGCCGAGCGGCAGACCCGGAAAATCCGCCTCCAGGTCCGCGGCCGGTGGCGGCGTATCGCCCATCGCGCGTCACCCCCGGGGAAAAGCGGAGCACAGGGCCGAGCGCTTGACAAGGGACACAATTGTATACAATTTCCGCCAATCCTCGATTCCAAAGGTCAGCCCAGAGGACAGCATGGAAGACCTGGCGCAGCGCTACGACGTTCTCGTCGTGGGCGGTGGCAACGCCGCATTGTGCGCGGCGATTTCCGCGCGCCGCGCCGGCGCCTCGGTGCTCGTCGTCGAGGCCGCACCGAAATTCTATCGCGGCGGCAACACGCGCCATACCCGCAACATGCGCTGCGCCCACGAAGCGGCCACCGGGTTCCTCACCGGCCCCTACACCGAAGCGGAGTTCTTCGACGACCTGCTCCGCGTTACCGAGGGCCACACCGACGAAGCGCTGGCCCGGTTCATGATCCGCGAGTCGAGCGCGTTGCTGGGCTGGATCGCCGCGCAGGGGGTGCGCTTTCAGCCCTCGCTCGGCGGCACGCTCAGCCTCGGGCGCACCAATTCCTTCTTCCTCGGCGGGGGTCGCGCGATGCTGAACGCGCTCTACCGCACCGCCGCCGCGCTCGGCGTCACCGTGCTCTACGACGCGGAAGTGGTCGACCTCGCCATCACCGCCGGCCGCTTCGAGGCCGCGACCATCCGCCAGCCAAGCGGCCTGCGTCAGGTGCGCGCGGGAAGCCTCGTCGCCGCCGCCGGTGGGTTCGAGGCCAATCTCGACTGGCTGCGCGAATCCTGGGGCCCGGCGGCGGAGAATTTCCTCATCCGCGGCTCGCCCTATAATCGCGGCACGCTGCTGCGCCTGCTGCTCGATCGCGGCGCCGAGCCGGTCGGTGATGCGCGGCAGTGCCACGCCGTCGCGATCGATGCGCGGGCGCCGAAATTCGATGGCGGCATCATCACCCGTCTCGATTGCGTGGTGTTCGGCATCGTCGTGAACGCCAACGGCCAACGCTTCTATGACGAGGGCGAGGAGATCTGGCCGAAGCGCTACGCGATCTGGGGCCGGCTCGTCGCCGCGCAGCCCAATCAGATCGCCTACATCCTGTTCGACGCCGCTGCCGCGAGCCTGTTCATGCCGTCGCTGTTCCCGCCGATCGAGGCCGGCAACATCGCCGAGCTGGCGACGAAACTCGGCCTCGACGCTGCGGCACTGGAACACACGGTCGGGCGCTTCAACGCGGCGGTGCAGCCGGGAGAATTCGACCCGACGACGCTCGACACCTGCCACACCGCGGGCCTCACGCCGCCGAAGAGCCACTGGGCGCGGCGCCTCGAAACGCCGCCCTTCTACGCCTATCCGGTGCGGCCCGGCATCACCTTCACCTATCTCGGCACCCGCGTGGACCGCTCGGCGCGCATCCAGATGGCGAACGCAGGGCCGGCGGCCAACATCTTCGCCGCCGGCGAGATCATGGCCGGCAACGTGCTCGGACGCGGCTACGCCGCCGGCATCGGTATGACCATCGGCGGCGTCTTCGGCCGTATCGCCGGATGGGAGGCGGCGCAGCATGCCCGCAACTGAAACTGCAGGCGCGCTCGGCGAAGCACGGCGGCTGATGACGATCTGCAATGCCTGCCGCTATTGCGAAGGCCTCTGCGCGGTGTTCCCGGCGATGGAACTGCGCCGCGTCTTCACCGACGCTGACCTGACTTATCTCGCCGATCTCTGCCATGGCTGCGGCGCGTGCCACGATGATTGCCAGTTCGCCCCGCCGCACGAATTCGCCGTCACCGTGCCGCTGACGATGGCGCGCGTGCGGCGCGACGCCTACCAGGCCCGCGCCTGGCCGCGCGCGCTCGGCGTGCTTTTCGCCCGCAACGGCCTGGCGATCAGCGTGATCACCGCGCTGAGCGTGGCCGCCTTCCTGCTCGGCTTCGCCCTGGCCCATGATCGCGCGGCGCTGCTCGCCGCCCGCAGCGGCCCCGGCGCCTTCTATGCGCTGATGCCGCACACCGCGTTGGCAGTGTTGTTTTCGGCGACGCTGCTCTACGCCATCGTCGCCATCGCCCTCGGTGTGCGCGCCTCCTGGCGTGG
>DAIDKZ010000192.1 GCA_027449745.1 Acetobacteraceae bacterium
CGGCAGTCGGGACGACGGAATCGAGCACGAAGTCTGCTCCGGAGGCGCCGGTCCGAAGCCCGAGCGACGCCATCAGCGCCGGCCTCTTCGCGACCGTCGTCGTGCATCCCGACGTCCCTCCGGCGCGCATTGTCCCGCCGATCATGAGCCCGAGGCTGGCACCGATGTCTGCGCCGACGGAGGTCACGGGCCGTTCGGCTGCGGCCGGACTTGAGCCGCGATCCGCCTCCGGTTCGGCCCTTGATGTGCGCGGAAATGGTGCCCTGTTCGTCGCCCTCCAGTGACGCGGGCCCACCGCGGATGATCGGGCCGCGGCTTCTGTCGATGCCATGGCGTGACGTGGCGTCCGGCTGTCGAACTACACGTTCGCTGCACCAACTCCGTATCTGATCGCACCGTCAATTTACGCGGCGGCGTCGATCCATCTGACTATCGTGGCCCGCCGCGCAAGATCGCAGTGCGTCGTGTTGCTCGCGTTGATTTCTGTGAATCTGCGCTTCGAGGAAGATGACCGGAGAGGGCCAAAAGTTCCGATTAGGAGGGACTGACGGCGTAATCGGGCTTGCGGCGGCGAAGCCAGTATCGGTGCGGCGGTCGCGCGGGAAGGTCGCAGAGCCGGTTCCGGGGAAGGCGGCCGTCCTCCATGATGACGCGGGTCCAACGGGGTCGCGAGCGCGCCCCAAGCAGCATCGGAGGACAGCCGTGGAATATTTTGCCGGACTGGATGTCGGCGTCAAAGAGACCGCGATCTGCGTCGTGAACAGCGCCGGGGCGGTGGTGCTCGAAGCCAGCGCCGAGACCGCCGCAGACGCGATCCACCAGGCTCTGGAAGGCTACGCGGGGCGGCTCCGGTGCGTCGGACACGAGGCCGGTGCGCTGTCGCCCTGGTTGCACCGCGGCCTGCAGCCAGCGTAGGGTGGGGTGCCCTCCGCACCCCACCAACTTTCGGCAAGACGGCAAACACCGGCACCGCGACCGGCACGAGTGGTGGGGTGCGGAGGGCACCCCACCCTACGCTGGCTTCCGCATCGCTCCCTCCGTCCAGGGAGCCAGTCTCTCAACTTTGCAGCGGTCCGAAAATCCGGGGGCAGGTCAATGTGACAAGGGCGAAACCGGTGATGGACGGCGGCGTGGTGTGGCTGCTTTCGTAGCTATTGACACCCCCCTACCCGATGACCTCCCTGATCGCCTGCCGCAGTGCAGTCTGGTCGGTTGCGGCGAGACTCCCAAGCCGTCGTATGACCAGCCGCTGTTCGATGGTTGCGAACACTGGCTTGACGGCGGAGGGTTTGAGCAACCCGGCGGCCTGCCACAGTCCGATCCAGACCTCGCCGAATGCAGCGGTGGCGCGAAGCTGGCTGGTAACGGCCATCAGCACCAGATCGGGCTTGGCGCGGTTGTAGGCGGCGTTGCTGACGACGACGGCCGGCCGCTGCTTGGCAGCGGTCTGATCGGTGAAGGGGAACGGCACCAGGACGATATCGCCGAACTCAAAGCGCGTCGTAGGCATCGTCTTCCGGATTGTTCCAGATCGCGGCGAAGGCCGGTGCACTGGCAGCAGCAGCGGCGCGTGTCAACGCTCGTTCCTGCTCGCGGGCGGTGATGAAGGCGACGAAATCCTCGACCTCGGCGATGCGTTCGGGCGGCAGGGCCTGGATCATCTCGATCAGGGCATCGGCTTGCATGGGCGGCTCCGTCAGCGCACCAGCGATTGCAGGTGCTTCTTGGTTAGAAAGGCATCGAGCAGGGTCTTGACGACGTGCTTGTCCGCCTCGGGCAGGCGTTCGACCTCCTGGAACTGCTTGAGCAGTTCGCGGTCCTCGAACCTCGCCTTAGCCGCTTCCTCGGCGGCGCCCTCCAGCAGGTAGTCGCTGGTGACGTCGAGTGCGTCGGCGAGGCGCTTGAGCGTGTCGCCGCTCGGGCGGGACGCGCCGCGCTCGAAGCGGCCGATATGGGTGTAGTGCAGCCCGGCGCGCTGCCCGAGTTCGGTCTGCGACAGGTCTTTCTGCCTGCGTAGGGTCCGCAGACGTTCCGCGAAGCCTGCCGATGGCTCGGCCATATCCAGCACCTCAGTCGCGCTGATTGGGTTGAATAGAGCCATCTTGCCGGATGCGACCGGCGAGTGCAACGCCTGCATGCTGGAATACCCGCTTGACATGCTTGACTGGATACAGCGTGGCAGCTACAGGATCAAGCATCCTTGCTTGATGAAAAAATCTTCGGGGGATCGGCAGCATGGCACGGATCGCGGACGCGGAGCTGGAGCGGCTGAAGGCGGTGCCGCTGGCGGGCCTGATCGAGGCCTCCGGGGTGAAGCTGGTGCGGCAGGGTGCCGACCTGGCGGGGCTGTGCCCGTTCCACGCCGCGGACACGCCATCCCTGAAGGTGACGCCCTCGAAGAACCTCTTGTAGTGCTTCGGCGGCGGCGCGCTGACCGAGGCGGGCTGCCGCCCGTATCGCCAGAGCGGCAGCACGGCCGCCGCCGCGCCGCCGCCGCGCATCGTCGTGGAGTAGCGGCGCGGCACACGCCCCGATTGTCGCCGCCGGCCCGCTGTGCCAGATTTCCGGGGGGAAAACGCGGCCGGCGCGAGCGGCCAGGCGGGAGGGGATGCGGTGGCCGACGACGAAAAGAAAATGGCGCAGGACGCGAAGGACGCGGTTGCCCTGCTCGACACCTATCCCAAGCTCGCCGGCGGCATGGCCGACAAGATCCAAGGCTATTTCAAGGACCGCAAGGTCGGGTTCAAGCAGATCAAGGCCGACATCGCCGGTTTCGGCAAGGACGCGGACGGCTGCGACAAGCAGATCACCGCGGCCGAGAAGCTCAACAAGGACGTGCAGAAATCCGGCATCGATGCCAAGCTGAAGAAATCCCTCGCCGACTCCATCAAGGATGCGAAATCGGCCCTGGCCTCGCTGCGCACCAACCTCGACCAGTACGCCGGCTACGCCGACAAGGCCGAGGACGAGGACGGCGCCATGGCCAAGGATCTCGGCCCCGTCCTCAAGCAGCTCAAGGACAGCGCGGAGTTTCTCGGCGGCGCCGCCATCACGCTGCCCGGCGAGGCCGAAACCCTCGACGACATCGACAAGAAAACGAAGAACCCTGCCGACAAGATCAAGGCGCTGAGCCCGGTGCTGAAGCAGCTCACGCAGCGGGTGAAGGAGGTCGGCGGGCAGATCACCACCGGCGAGAGCGCCGCGGATTCCGCGGCCTCGGTGCTGAAAAGGCGCAAGTCGGCGGTGTTCCTGCCGAGCACGGACGCGCTGTGCGACGACGCCCAGGCGCTCGCCACCACCGTCGCCGCCAAGGCGAAGGCCTGTCGCGGCCTGAACGACAAGCTGCTCGACCGGGTCAACTTCTTCACCAAATACGTCAAGCAGCTCGGCGGCTGAACCGCGGCGCCCGAGCGGTGTGAGATGGCCGGCGGGAGCGGGGCGCATTGGCGGGCATGATCCTGCCGCCGGCCGCCGCCGCTTCGGTGCTGGTCGGGGCGGCGCTGCATGCGGCGTGGAATGTGGGCCTCCGCTCCGGCGCGCGGCAGCGCGAGGCGACGGCGGTGCTCGCGGTCTCGACGAGCCTGCTCGGTGCTGCCGCGCTGCCCTTCCTGCCCGCGCCGGATGCCGCGGCGTGGCCGCACCTGGCGATTTCCGCTGTCCTGCACGTCGTTTATTTCAACCTGGTGGCGGAGGCCTATGCGCTCGGCGCTATCAGCCTCACCTACCCGGTGATGCGCGGCACCGCGCCGGCGCTGGCGGCGGCGCTGGCGGCGGTGGCTTTCGGCGAGCGGCTGCGGCCGGCGGGCTGGGCCGGGCTGGTGGCGATCTCGGCCGGCGTCTCCCTGCAGGCCCGCCGCCGCGGCGTGGAAGGCGAGGGCCGGGCGCTGGCGATCGCGCTGGCGAACGCACTCGTCATCGCGCTCTACACCGTCAATGACGGCATCGGCGCGCGCCTCTCGCTCTCGCCGATCGCCTATGCGCTCTGGACCTTCGTGCTGCCCGGCGTGCCGACGGCGCTGATCCTGCTGCGCGGCCGCGTGAGCCGCGTGTTCGCCGAGGAAACGGCAAGTGCCATCCTCGCGCGCGGGGCGGGCGGCGCCGCGTGCTCGGTCGCCTCCTACACGCTGGCGCTGTGGGCGATGACGCTGGCCCCGATCGGCGCGGTGGCGGCGCTGCGCGAATCCGCAATGGTCTTCGGCGTCGCCTTCGCCTGGCTGTTCCTGCACGAACGCCCGCCCGCGCGGGCCATTCTCGCGGCGCTGACGATTCTGTTCGGCGCGGTGGTGCTCGATCTGGGGTGAGGGTGCGGCGGGTGGGGTACGATGGCGCACCCCGCCGATCTTCGCCACGACGGCGAGCGCCGGGATGGCGGCCGGCGCAATGCGAGTGCGGCTCCCGGCGCGCCTGCGGGACCGGCTTGGCCGGGCGGGCACGCAAGAAGCACAGGGACGGAGTGGACCAGAGCGATTGACGGCCTGATGAAACGCAGAACCGCGCGGATTCATTGCTGAGACCTGCAATGCGTGATAGGATCTCAGGCTGCACACGGAGGGGGTGGGCAAATGGCACTCGAAACGTACATCTACCCGAATAAGGGCAGCAATAAGCCGAAGAACCTGTCGGAGGTGAGGAATATTGCTTCGGAGCTGAACACGGCCATTGTTGCTTACTGCAAGGGCGAAGGCGTACTGGATCTGCAGGGCATCAAGCTTCCGGGGCTGTCGGACGCGCTGACGACGATCAGTGATTATCAGAAGGAGATCAAGGGCACGGCGAACGAGCTCGCGGTGCGCGCGGGCATTGACAGCAAGGGCAATCTTGCAATGACCGTGAGCGGGATCCTGCCGCGCAAGGGCAAGGCGGTGAAAATCGACGATACCGTGGTGATCCGCAAGGACTTCGCCGCCGTCGTGACCGAGTCCCAGAACCAGGCGAATGCGGTCGTCAACCTGCAGAAGGGTGACAAGGTCATCGACAGCGCCGCGAAAGCGCAGGCCAAGAAGTTCGGCACCACGGTCGAGGAACCGGATGACGCCGAATTCGGCGATCTCACCACCGGCTACGTCATTCTTGCCGCCCATGGCAGCCGGGTCGAAGTCAACGGCACGATCATCGGGACGAAGCTGGGCAAGCGCACGCCACAACAGATCGTCGATCTGCTGACCTCGGGCGACAAGAGGAAGCGCCTCAGCAAGAATTTCTCCGGAACGGTCTGGCTCAGCGGCTGCTTCACCGCGGCCGGCGGGATCGCGCCTCCGAACTCGGATTATGACTATGAATCGTTTGCCCGCTCCGTGTGGCAGCTACTGAAAAAGAACGGCTACGAGCATGCCTCCGTGAAGGGCCAGCCCGGCACTGCCTATACCGACGCCGAGGGGGAAAAGTCGTCCACAACGCCCACGGGGCAAAAAGACAACGACAAACTCAAGAAGCAAGTGGCCGAGGTCCAGGCTCAAATTGAAAAAGCCGAGACTGCGCTGGCGAAGCTGAAAAAGGATTTCCCGGATGATGGCGAGCGCAGGGCCAATCCGGCCTATGTCAAGCAATTCGTCCTCCTCAGTGAGCTGAAAAAGATCACCGAAGCCCTGAAGGCGGAGAGGCAGACGAATATCATCAAGGGCTTGGTGGCGACCTACGGGGTGAGTGCCCGCTAGAGCAAGCGTAGCAAGCGTAGGGTGGGGTGCCCTTCGCACCCCACCAACTTTCGGCAGGTCGGCAGATACCAGCGTGGCGACCGGCACAGGCGGTGGGGTGCGAAGGGCCCCCCACCCTTGCTGCTGAAAAGCGGGGCGGACCGCCAGTCATCTCGTTTCCAGGGCACGGTCCGCTTCCGGGCGTTGGCTTGATCGGCCCGCTCGCGCGGGGTGCGGGCGATCTGTCGCCGGCGCGCGGGGAACCGCTATGCTCGGCGCTTCGCACAGGCCGCATGGATGGAATTCGTCACCCGCTTCGCCCCGAGCCCGACCGGGCTGCTCCATCTCGGCCACGCCCATGCCGCGCTCCAT
>DAIDKZ010000193.1 GCA_027449745.1 Acetobacteraceae bacterium
GCGCGGTGACGATGGGCCAGATCGCCGACATCCTTCAGGCCCGCGGCGCGCTCGACGAGGCCCTGCGCATCCGCCGTGAGGAGCAGCTGCCGGTCTATGACCGCCTCGGCGACGTGCGCTCCCGCGCGGTGACTCTGTATAAGATGGCGATAGGTCTGATTGAAGCAGGAGGGTTGGACGACGCGCGGGCGCCGGAGATTCACGCCGCGGCTTCGCAAGCTTTCGCGATCGCGCGCCGACTGAAGCTCTCTGATGCGATCGGCTACACCGGAACACTGCTGGCGCAGATTCTCGGGAGGGCTGGCCGGATCGATGAGGCTCTCCCCATACTCGACGAAGCCGAGGCGGCTTTTGTGACACTCGGAGATGCCGCGGGCCTTGAGCAGGTGAAAGAGATCCGCAAGGCGCTGACCGCATCGACCGGATAGCCCATCCATCCGATCTGGGCCGCGGCACCGGCTCTGGGGAGCGCCTGCTGCTCCGGGCTTGACGGTTTCGCCGCTCGCGCGTGATCCGGGCCAGGCCGGCGGCGCGGGCCAGGCTCTAGAGTCTGTCAGCGCTTCATTGAAGCGCTGACAGACTCTGGCTCCTTGTTTACGCGTCTGCTTGTCCACCTCCGGCGATTCCGCCTGCGGCGGACAGACGCTAACCCAGCATCTGATCGGGCACCGCCGCCCCTCCAGACGGTCGCCCCCCGCCATCTTTCTGGTATGATCACGCCACCATCAGGCGCGGAAGGAACCATGCCGGCAGGTCGGACAGGGTGGCGAAGGGCGGCATCCGCTTCGCGGCGGCGGCCGGGCGCGCGCCGGGCCGGTCGTCGGCCCGCCGCCGCGCGCGCACTCTTCCACTAGAAGGCCGGTCCCGATGGCGCTCCTGCTCACCTTCTACGGCGACGACTTCACCGGCTCGACCGATGCGCTCGAGGTGCTCGCCTCGGCCGGGGTGCCGACAATTCTGTTCCTCACCATCCCGACCGATGCGCAGCTCCGCGCAGCTTCCGAGGCGCGGGCGATCGGGATTGCCGGGATCAGCCGCAGCCAGGATCCGGCCTGGATGGATGCCAATCTTCCCGCCGCCTTCGCGCGCATGAAGGCGCTGGAAGCCCCCGTGTTCCACTACAAAGTGTGCTCGACCTTCGACAGCGCGCCGTCGGTGGGCAATATCGGGCGGGCGGCGGAGCTCGGCCGGGCGATGTTCGGCGCGCGGCCGGTGCCGGTCGTCGTCGGCGCGCCGGCGCTCGGCCGCTACGTGATGTTCGGCAATCTGTTCGCGACCGCGGCCGGCGTGACCTACCGGATCGACCGCCATCCGGTGATGAGCCGCCACCCCTCGACGCCGATGGACGAGGCGGACCTGCGGCTGCATCTGGCGCGGCAGACGCGGCTCGGCGCCGCGCTCGTCGACCAGATCGCGCTCAATACCCTGCCGCTGGAAGAGCTGCGCCGCCGCGTGCTCGAAGCGGACGCCGGGCTGGTGGTGATCGATACGGTGGACGCGGCGACGCAGACGGTGGTCGGGCGCATGCTCTGGCCGGGCGAGGATGGCAGGCCCATGTTCGTCATCGGCTCGTCGGGGGTGGAATTTTCGCTGGCCGACCGCTGGCGGGAGCTCGGCCTCGTGCCCGCTTCGGTCGAGACGCGGCGGCCGGAGCCGGTGGACCGCATCGCCGTGCTGTCGGGGAGCTGTTCGCCGATCACCGAACTTCAGATCCGGCGCGCGCTGGAAAGCGGGTTCACCGGCGTCCCGCTGGACCCGCATTCGCTGATCGCCAGCACGGCTGCGATGGACGAGGCGGCGCAGCGCGCCGTGGATGTGCTGGCCGAGGGCGGCAGCCCGCTGCTCTACACCGCGCTGGGCCCGGCGGCGGGCGCGGCGGCGCCAGTGGGCGAGGATGCCATCGCCTTCAACACCCGCCTCGGCGAGCGGCTGGGGATCGTGTTTCGCCACATTCTGCGCCGCTCCGGCGTCCGCCGCGCGGTGGTCGCCGGCGGCGACACGTCCGGCCACGTGACGAGCCAGCTCGGCCTCTACGCCCTCTCCTATCGCGCCGCGCTCGTCCGCGGCTGCCCTCTCTGCCTCACCCATTCTGAGCGCCCCGAGTTCGACGGCCGGGAACTGGCGCTGAAGGGCGGGCAGATGGGCGGGGAGACTTTCTTTTCGCACGTGCGGGCGGGGACGGCGTGATGGCGACGCCCCCGCACGCGATGCGCCGGCTTCCGGCCCGCGCCATCGGGCCGGAAGAGCCGCTTCGAACCGGCCGCCCGCCGGGCGGTCCGGCTGCGACATCCCCCTTCCCCCAACTGCGAGCAATCCCATGCTGAAAAAAACTGTGCTGCAGCGGTCGCAGGACCGTGTCGTCATCATGGACTCGATCACCAAGGTCACGGCGGAGGACCGTGGCGCGATCGTCCTCTCCGCGTCCCACGGCGGCGCGAGCTCCGGCGAGTTCGCCCTCGAGGTGCCGTTGAAGCTGGTGCTGTTCAACGATGCCGGCGTCGGCAAGAACGATGCGGGGATCGCGGCGCTCGCCATGCTCGCCGCGCGCGGCGTCGCCGGCGCGACCATCAGCCACACCACCGGGATGATCGGCGATGCCCAGGACATGTGGGACCACGGCGTGATCAGCCACCTCAACCCGCAGGCGGCCGCCCTCGGCCTCGTGGCCGGGAAGGACGTCAAGACCCAGGTCTCCGCGCTCGCGCGATGACGACGCGGCAAGGCGCGCCGCAACAGAACAAGAAACCGCGGAGCCGCGAGCCGTGACGGGCGGGTCTTTTGCGCTATACTGGCAGCAGGTTTCGGGGAGGATACCGTGCAACCAGCGATCGGGGCGATGGCCGACCATCCGGAATCGGACCAGGAAGATCTCGCGTATAAGAAAGTAACACTGCGGATCGTTCCGTTTCTCTTCATCTGCTATCTCGCAGCATATCTGGACCGCGTGAATGTCGGCTTCGCCAAGCTGCAGATGTTGAAAGAGTTGCAGTTCAGCGAAACCGTGTACGGGTTCGGGGCCGGCATATTTTTTCTCGGGTATGTGCTGTTCGAAGTGCCGAGCAACGTGATCATGTTGCGCGTCGGGGCGCGCATCTGGATCGCGCGGATCATGATCACCTGGGGCATCATCTCGGCGCTGATGTGCTTCGTGCACACGCCGCTCCAGTTCTACGCCTTGCGCTTTCTGCTCGGCGTTGCCGAGGCCGGGTTCATTCCGGGTATCCTGCTCTATCTGACCTATTGGTTCCCGGCCCGCCGGCGCGGCCGGATCACTGCGATCTTTCTTGCCGCGATCCCGACCGCGAGCATCATCGGCGGTCCGCTGTCCGGCTGGATCCTCAAGGAGGTCAGCGGCGCCCGCGGGCTCTCCGGATGGCAGTGGCTGTTCCTGATCGAGACGATCCCGTCGATCCTGCTCGGGATCGTCACGCTGATCTACCTGCGCGACCGTGTCAGCGATGTCACCTGGCTGACGGATGACGAAAAGCGCGTGATCTCCGCCAACATCGTCGATGAGGAGTTCGAGAAGGCCGGCCACTCGCACCTGTCGCAGGCGTTCACCGATGCGCGCGTGTGGCTGCTCGGCGTGATCTATTTCAGCATCGTCTGCGGCATCTACATCATCAGCTTCTGGCTGCCCTCGCTGATCAAGCGCACCGGCGTGAGCGATCCGCTGCAGATCGGCCTGCTGACCGCGGTTCCCTACATCGTCGCGATCGTGGCGATGGTGGCGGTGAACGCCAGCGCCGACCGCATGCGCGAGCGCCGCTGGCACACGCTGCTGCCGGCGCTCATCGCCGCGGCCGGGCTGGTGCTGACCGGGTTCGCCGGCGCCAACCCGCTGCTGGCGATGGTCGGGCTGACCATCGCGGCGGCGGGGGCGTCCGCGTCCCAGGCCTCGTTCTGGTGCCTGCCGGCCGCGTTCCTCGGCGGCGCCGCTGCCGCCGCGGGCATCGCCTTCGTCAACTCGCTCGGCAACATCGCCGGCTTCGTCAGCACCTTCCTCGTCGGCTGGCTCACCGAAACGACGCAGAGCGCGGCGGCGGCGCTCTATGTCTTCGGCGCGATCATGGCCGTGGGCGGGATGCTGATCCTCGCCATCCAGCCGAAGCTGGTGAACAAGTGAGCGCCCCGGCCATGGCGGAGAGCGGACCGGTGGACCGACCCGGACCGCCCGCCGCGCCGCGCCAGCGCCACGGGTGAGACGATGACCGGGCGGACCCAGGATGCCGACCCGTTCGGCGGCGTCGGCGAGCAGATGAAACGGTCCTTCGCCGCATCGTGGGAAATGTGGTCGGCGCTCGCGACGAGCTGGCAATCGGTGCTGAGCAACCGGGGGATGCCGGCGGCGCAGGCGGTGACGGACCGGCTGCTGAAGCCGGCCGCCTGGCCGGACGCGGTCGCCTCACTGCTCGCCGAGCTGCAGCGCATTTTCGCCTTGCCGCAGTTCTCCGATCTCCCGTTGCTCGACGCCGAGGCGCTGCCCTCGCTCGCCCCCGCGGCGGAACTGCTCGCCGTCGCCAACCAGTTCATGCTCGCCGCGCTGCCGCTGTGGGTGCGCGCCTCGCAGCGCTTCCAGGCCGAGATGGCGGCGAGCGGCACCGCCGACGCGCCGGCCCTGCCGAGCGCCGGCGATGCGATGGACGTGCTCAACAACGTGCTCGACCAGACCTTGATGGAGTTCAACCGCTCGGCGGAATTCTCCAATCTGCTGCAGCGGCTCCTGCGGGCCGGAATGGGCTACCGCAACGAGGCCCGCAAGTTCGGCGAGAAGCTCGCCCGCACCGTCGACATGCCGACGCGGACCGAGATGACCGACGTCTATCAGCGCCTGCACGATCTGCAGCGCGAGATGCACGCGCTGCGGCGGGAATTGCGCGCGATGAAGCAGGCCGGCCCGACACCACCGGCGCGGCGGAGCCCGGCGCGAAAGGGAGGGGACACATGACGAAGGCGCCAGGCGGACTCCCGGGCTTTTCGGAACTGCTCGAATTCACCACCAAGGCCGCTCAGGCGGCGACGCTGCTCAGCGGGATGCGCGCCGACGATGTCGACCTCGCCGCCACGCCGCGCGAGGAGATCCGCCGCATCAACGGCCGCACGCTGTACCGGCTGGTGTCCGACACGCCGCCGCGCATCGCGACGCCGGTGCTGGTGCTCTACGCCATGGTCGGCCGCTGGACCGTGCTCGATCTGCAGGACGACCGCTCGTTCCTGCGCAATCTCGCTGCATCGGGCTGCGATGTCTACGTGCTCGACTGGGGCCATCCGACCCCGGCCGACCGCTTCGATGATTTCGGAGATCTGCTGGAGCTGTATCTCGACGAGTTCGTCGAGACCATGTGCGAGCGGCATGGGATCGATGCGATCAACCTCCTCGGCATCTGTCAGGGCGGCGTCATATCGCTCTGTTATGCCGCGCTGCATCCGGCGCGGGTCCGTACGTTGATCACCTGCGTCACCCCGGTCGATTTCCACGCCGACAAGAAGGAGACCAGGGACGACCGCGGCTTCATGAATGTCTGGACGCGCGGGCTCACGCCCGGCGACATCGATCTGCTCATCGACACGATGGGCAACGTGCCCGGCGACGTCGGCGGGGCGATGTTCTCGCTGATGACGCCGTTCCGCAGTCTCGCCAAATACAACCTCACGCTGCTGCAGGTGGGGCAGGACCGGGCCAGCCTGATGAATTTCCTGCGCATGGAGAAATGGCTCGCGGACCGGCCGGCGCATACCGGGGAATCGGCCCGCCAGTGGCTCAAGGACCTCTACCAGGACAACAAGCTGGCGGCCGGAGAGCTGGTGGTGGGCGGGCGCAAGGTCGATCTCGGCGCCGTCACCATGCCGGTGCTGAACATCTACAGCGAGACCGATCACATCATCCCGCCCCCTGCCAGCAAAGCGCTGCGCGCGTGCGTGGGCTCCACGGACTACACGGAGTCGGCGGTCAGCGGCGGCCATATCGGGATATTCTGCAGCCGGTCTCAGCAGAAGCTTCAGGACCTGATTGTCGGGTGGCTCGCGAGCCGCTAGAATCCGTTTATCTGCCTGCGGCGGACAGACGCTGATCCGGATGCGGCTCGCGTGGCGATACTCGTGACGGAAAGGTCCTCCGCATGCCGTTCGTCCCCACTGCGCGCGTCGGCCTGAACTGCACGCAGACCGGGACCGGGCCGGCGCTCTGCCTCATCGCCGGGTTTCGCCAGAACAGCGCGGCCTGGCCGGAGGCGTTCATCTCCCGGCTGGCCGAGCGCCACCGGGTGATCCTGTTCGACAATCGCGGCACCGGGCTGAGCGAGAAGCCGGATCGCGGCTACCTGCTGCACGAGCAGGCCGCCGACGTCGCCGCCCTGCTCGCCGCGCTCGAGGTTCCGCGCAGCCATATTCTCGGGTTTTCGATGGGCGGCGGCATCGCCCAGGAGTTCGCGATCCGGTTTCCGGACCGGGTGGGGCGGCTGATCCTGTTCGGCACCCTGTGCGGTGGCATCTTCTCCCATTACGCGCCGTGGTCCGTGCTGCGGCGACTGTTCGCGGTCGATGGGCTGGGTCCTGAGGCAGCGGCCCGGGAGGCCTGGGCCGTCACCTACTCACCGGCCTACCTTGCGGGCAACGGGGCTTCCGTCGCGCGGCAGATGCAGCGCGAGCTGGAACATCCGACCCCGGGCTTCGTCGCGAAGCGGCAGATGCACGCGCTGTGGCACTTCGACTGCTATTTCGGCCTGCCGCGGATCACCGCGCCGACCCTGGTCGCCACCGGGGCCGATGACCAGCTGGTGCGGCCGTACAACTCCACCCTCCTGGCATCGCGGATCCCGGGCGCGAAGCTGGAGACGCTGGCCGATCTGGGGCACCGGGCGATCTGGGAGGCGCCCGAGGAGATCGCGGACCTGATCACCGATTTCCTCGCCGGCCCGGCCGCATCGCGCGCCGTGCCGCACGCGCGCAGACCCGAACGTCCCGCCAGCCGGCACGAAGTCAGCCGCGCCGGCTGACCGGGGGCGCCGTTCGGTTTACCGAATGTTCAGCCCCGGGCGGAGAGAATGGCCCCGGATCCCTGCGGAGCCCGTGCCATGACCGTGCCATCCCGCCGCCCCGATGCGATCCGGCCTCGATCATGAGCGCCGGCGACGTCGCGCTGTTCGCGCTCGCCGACCGGCGGCTGGCCTGGCTCGATCAGCGGCAGGGGCTGATCTCGCAGAACATCGCCAATGCCGACACGCCGGGCTGGCAGGAGCGCGATCTGCAGCCCTTCGCCGCGACCCTCGCCGCCGCGGGCGGGCTTGGCGGCGGCGAACTGGGGACGACACGGACCAACCCGCTGCATCTCGCCGCCGCCGGCGATCCGCCGGCGCCGAGCAAGCGCGTCAAGCCGACGGAGCGCGCGCCGGACGGCAATTCGGTGCCGCTGGAGGACGAAATGGTGAAGCTGGCCGACACCGGCAGCGACCATGAGTTCGTGACCAACATCTACAAAACCTACCTGCTGATGTTCAAGACGGCGGCCAGCTGAGCGGCCGGGCGCAAGCGGAGACGATCGACATGGACCTCGAGAAAGCCCTCACCATCTCCGCCCGCGGACTGGACGCGCAGGCGACGCGGCTGCGCGTGGTCGCGGAGAACCTCGCCAACCAGGACACCACCGGCTCCTCGCCCGGGGCCGCACCCTACCGGCGCAAGACCATCACCTTCGCCAACCGGCTCGACCGCGAACTCGGTGCCGACACCGTGCAGGTGAAGAAGATCGGCCAGGATCAGCGGCCGTTCCAGAAGCGCTTCGATCCCGCCAACCCGGCGGCCGATGCGCAGGGCTACGTGCAGGCGCCGAACGTCGATCCGTTCGTCGAGCTGATGGACATGCGCGACGCCCAGCGGACCTATTCGGCCAATCTCTCGGTGATGTCGGCGACGCGGACGATGCTGACCCGGGTCATCGGCCTGCTGAAATGAAACCGCTCGGCGTCGCCCCGCAGCTCGCCGCGGCGGCCTATCGCGCCGCCGACGCCGCCCCCGGCGCCGGCCTGGACGCCGCCGCCACGGATGGCCAGAGCGCCGGCGGCACCGGCTTCGGCGCCATGCTCCAGCGCGCGGTCGAAGGCGCGGTGCAGATCGGCCAGCAGGCGGAGACGCAGTCGATGCAGGCGATCGCCGGCGGCGGCAACATCACCGAGGTCGTCACCGCGGTGGCGAAGGCGCAGCTCGCGCTGCAGACCGCGGTCAATATCCGCGACCGCGTCGTGCAGGCCTACCAGCAGATCATGAGCATGCCGATCTGAGGCGCCGCGCCGGACGAACCAGCCTCCCCCGTATGGGCCGACAAAAGGTACGGACCGCATGACAGAAGCCGACGTCGGCGCGGTGCTGCGCGACGCCATGATGGTCATTCTCAAGCTCGGCGGCCCGCTGCTCATCGCCGGGCTGGTCGTCGGCGTGGTCATCGCCATGCTGCAGGCGGCGACCCAGATCAA
Organism: Acetobacteraceae bacterium; assembly: GCA_027449745.1. Classification (GTDB taxonomy): domain Bacteria; phylum Pseudomonadota; class Alphaproteobacteria; order Acetobacterales; family Acetobacteraceae; genus JAJZVV01. The sequence goes on from DAIDKZ010000193.1 coordinate 8,469, forward strand.
CGACGCTTCGCTGATCTTCGTGCCCAAGCTGCTCGCGCTCGCCGCCGTGCTGGCGCTGCTGGGCCCGTTCATGCTCGCCGTCCTCGGCGCCTTCACCACCCATCTGTTCGACCGCATCATCGCCATCGGCGGCACATGATCGCCGCCGACGCGGCGCTGCTCGCCGCGCTGCCGGACTGGGCCTTCGGCTTCGTGCTGGTGCTGGGGCGCGTCGGCGGCGCGATGATGCTGCTGCCCGGCATCGGCGAGGCGGACCTGCCGGTGCGCGTCCGCGCCGGCATGGCGCTGGCGCTGACCCTGCTGCTGCTCACCGTGGTGCTGCCGGACGGGCCGCCGCGGCCGGAAGGCGGCTGGCAGGACGCGGCCGCGCTCGCCGCCGAGATCGCCACCGGCCTGTGGCTCGGCTGGCTCGCCCGGCTGGTGATGTTCGCCCTGGAAATGGCGGCCGACTTTCTCTCGGTGATGATCGGGCTGACCAGCATCCTGCTGCCCAACCCCGGCGCCGGCGCGGCCAGCAGCGAGATGAGCCGCATCCTCGGCCTCGCCGCCACGGTGCTGGTGCTGGCGAGCGGGCTCTACGCCCAGCCGCTCACGGCGCTGGCCGGCAGCTACACGCTGCTGCCGCTCGGCGGGCACGGGCTCGCCGGCGCCGATCTCGCCGAGACGGCGCTGCGCGGCCTCGGCCAGTCCTTCAGCCTGGCGCTGCGCCTGGCGGCGCCGTTCGTCTTCGCCGGCACCGTCTGGCAGCTCGCGCTCGCCGTGCTGTCGCGGCTGGTGCCGCGGCTGCAGGTCTATTTTCTCGCCCTGCCGGCGCAGGTGCTCGGCGGGCTGGCGCTGATCGCGGCGCTCTCCACCGCGCTGCTGGCGGCGTGGCAGACGGCGGCGCAGCAGGGCTTCGCGGCGCTGCCGGGCGGCCTCTGACATGGCCGAAGGCACCGAGGCCGAGGACCGGACCGAAGCCGCCACGCCGCGGCGGCTGGAGCGGGCGCGCGAGGAGGGCCAGGTCCCGGTCTCGCGCGAGCTTCCCGCCCTGGTCGGGCTCGGCGGCTTCGCCCTGACGCTGATGCTGCTCGGCCCGGGCATGGGCGAGGCGCTGATGCGGCGCATGGCGGCGCTGCTCGCGGGCGCGGGCAGTGGGCAGACCAGCGCCGAGGCGCTGCACGACGCGCTGCTGGCCGCGCTCGGCATGGCCGCGCCCTTCCTCGTCGTCGCCGTCGCCGGCGCAGTGGTGACGACGCTGCTGCAGACCGGGTTCCTGTTCCATGCCGGCGCCTGGCGGCTCGATCTCACCCGCCTCGACCCGATCTCCGGCATCGGCCGGCTGTTCGGCGTCGACAATCTGGTGCAGACCGGCCTCTCGCTGGCCAAGATCCTGCTCGCCGGGTTCGCCTGCTGGCGCGTCCTCGGCCAGGACCTGCCCGGCCTCGCCGCCTCCATCCACTGGCCGGTGCCGGTGCTCGCCGCCCGCCTGGTGCGCGCCGGGCTTTCCGTGCTGCTGGCGATGCTCGGGGTGCAGGCGGCGATCGCGCTGTTCGACCTCGTCCGCGTGCGGGTTCAGCACATGCGGATGATGCGCATGAGCCGCGAGGACATCCGCCAGGAAACCAAAGAGAACGAGGGCGATCCTCATGTGAAGGGGAAGTTGCGCCAGCTGCGCCGGGCGCGCATGCGCAAGCGCATGATGGCGAAGGTGAAGACCGCGACGGTTGTAGTGACAAACCCTACACACTACGCGGTTGCATTGGCGTATGATCGCGCTAAAGCCGCTGCGCCGCGGGTGGTGGCCAAGGGTGTCGATGAGGTCGCCGCCCGCATCCGCGCCGCCGCCGAGGAGAACCATGTGCCGCTGATCGCCAATCCTCCCCTCGCCCGCGCGCTCTACCGCGTCGAGCTGGATGCCGAGATTCCGCCGGAGCACTACAAGGCGGTGGCGGAGCTGATCGCCTATGTCTGGCGCCTCGCGGCCCGCGTCGGGGCTAGGCCGGCCCGGTGATGATCGCCGCCCTCGCCCTGCTCCTGCCCTGGCGGCGGCGGCCACGCCTGATCGACCGGCTCGCCCAGCCGCTGGACGATCTCGGCCAGCTCCTGTTCGAGGCGGCGAGCGACGGCGTGCTGACCCTGGACGGCGACGGGCGCATCGTGCGCGCCAACGCCACGCTGCGGCGCATGCTCGGCGAGACCGCCGATCTCGCTCCGGGCCGCCAGGCGGTGAGCCTGTTCGCCCGCGAGGAGCGCCAGGCGGTGGCCGATGCCATCGCCACCGCGCTGGACGGCGCCCGGCCGCCACGACGCTTCGTCAGCCGCTTCGACCAGCCGCCCTCGTCCGCGGGGTCGGAGTGGGACGCCGCGGTGGACGTCGCCGCCACGCCGCTGCGCGAGGCCGACGGCACGGTGAGCGGCGTGGTGCTGCGGCTCTCCGACGTGACGGCGCTGAAAAGCCTGGAGGCGCAGCTCGCGCATGGCCAGAAGCTCGCCGCCGTGGGCCAGCTCGCCGGCGGCATCGCGCATGATTTCAACAATCTGCTGACGGCCGTGATCGGCGCGGCGGACCTCGTGCTGGCGCGCGAGGCGCTGGACGAGACCACCGCCGCCGATGTCGGCCAGATCCGCCGCAGCGCCGAGCGGGGCGCGGCGCTGGTGCGCCAGCTGCTCGCCTTCAGCCGCCAGCAGACACTGAAGCCGCGCGTGGTGGCAGTGAACGAGGCGATCCGCGACCTCTCGGACCTGCTGCGCCGGCTGCTCGGCGCCAAGGTGAAGCTGGTGCTGGACCTCGAAACGCCGGGGCGCAGCGTGCGGGTGGACCCGAGCCAGCTCGACCAGGTGCTGATCAACCTCGCCGTCAACGCCCGCGACGCCATGCCGGACGGCGGCACGCTGACGCTGCGCAGCGGCCGGCTGACCCTGTTCCGCCCGCTCGCGCGCGGCGAGGAAGTGATCCCGCCCGGGCGCTACGTGATGATCGAGGTCGCCGATACCGGCAGCGGCATCCCCAAGGAGGTGCTGGGGCGGATTTTCGACCCGTTCTTCACCACCAAGCGCGACCGCGGCGGCACCGGCCTCGGCCTGTCCATGGTCCATGGCATCGTCCGCCAGTCCGAAGGGTTCCTGGCGGTGGAGAGCGAGCCGGGCAAGGGCACGCTGATGCGGCTCTATCTGCCGCGCTGCGACGCGCCGGTGACGGCGCCGGCGCGCGAGCCGGCCACTGCCAAACCGCCGCCGCCGGAACAAACCAGCCTCCCACTCGCCCACCCCGCGCCTGCGTTCGGCGAGGCAGCGGCGGGGCGCCGCGTCGTGCTCGTCGTCGATGACGAGGAGCCGGTGCTGCGCCTGGCGACGCGCTATCTCACCCAGCGCGGCTGGACCGTGCTCGCCGCCGAATCCGGCGACGCCGCGCTGGAACTGATGGAGCAGGCCGGCAATGTGCGGCTGGCGGCGATGGTGACGGACGTGGTGATGCCCGGGCTCGATGGCCCCGCCCTGGTGCGGCGCATGCGCGAGCGCCAGCCCGGCCTGCCCTCGATCCTGGCCTCCGGCTACGCCGAGGAGGCGATCCGCCGCGACCTCGCCGAGGAGGACACGCTGTTCCTGGCCAAGCCCTATACGCTGAAGGACCTGGCCACGATGCTCGACCAGGCCGTAGCCCGCGAGCCGCTGCCGGTCGTCTGATCAGCGCGCGCGACGCGCCGTGCCGTTCGGCCGGCGGTCATCGCGGCAGCAGGCTAGAGCACGGTCCGACCTGATGGAATCATCTGGTCGGACGGTCGTGCTCTAGAAACATATGACTCTAGAGCAACTTATCTCCGATCGGCCCGAGCCGGAACGGCTCGGTCAGATCGGAGGTTGCTCTAGGTCGTTGCCGAGCAGATCCGGCAGATGATAGCGTGTCATCCTGAACCGCCCCGGGTTTGCCGGAGGCTGTTT
>DAIDKZ010000194.1 GCA_027449745.1 Acetobacteraceae bacterium
GATCGAGGAGCATCTGCTGCTCCCGCTGCTCTACGCCATCGGCGGCATGGCGTGGGAGGATGTCGCCTATGGCTGGGCGCTGTTCGCCGTCTACGGCGCGGCGCAGGTGGCGCTGATGTATGCCGTCTGCGTGCCGCTGGAGCGCTGGCGGCCGGTGGAACGCTGGGCGGACCGGCGTGCGGTGCTGACGGACGTGCTCTACACGCTGATCGCGCGCATCGGCGTGCTGCCGCTGGTGACCTTCGTTGTCTTCTATCGCATTCAGGTCGGGCTGAATGGCTGGCTCACCGACCATGGCTACGTGCCGCCGACCCTGGAGCGGCTGGCGCCGGCGCTGCTCGGGCACCCCTACGTGACCTTCCTGATCTATGCGCTGGTGCTCGATTTCGCCGATTACTGGCGCCACCGCCTCTCGCACCGGTTCCGGTGGTGGTACGCGCTGCATGCGCTGCACCACGCGCAGCGGCAGATGACCTTCTGGTCCGACGACCGCAACCATCTGCTCGACGATCTCATCGCCGCGCTCTGGTTCGGCGTCATCGCGCTGGCCATCGGCGTGCCGCCGCTGCAATTCCCGCTGCTGGTGCTGGCGCTGCGCTTCCTGGAAAGCCTGTCGCACGCCAATGCGCGCCTCTCGTTCGGCTGGCTCGGCGAGCGGCTGCTGATCTCGCCGCGCTTCCATCGCGCCCATCACGGCGTGCTCGCCGCCGGGCAGCGGAGCTGCAACTACGGCGCCGTGTTTCCGTTCTGGGACATGGCCTTCGGCACCGCGGATTTCAGCCGCGACTATCCGGCCACCGGCGATCCTGACGCCGAAGAGTCGCTTGCCTCCGGCGGCTATCTGGCGCAGCAATGGGCCGGGATTCGCGGCCTCGTGGCCGCCTTCGGAGGGGTGCGGTCGTGACGGCGAAGGATTTGGGATGACAGGGGTTTCGGCACGGACGCTGCTCGCCGGCGTGGCGGTGATGGCGATGAGCGGGTGCGTCGGACCGCAGGAATATGTCCACTACCGCTGCAGTCACGGCGCCCGGCTGAATGTCAGCTTCCAGACCAGCGCGCACACCGTCACCATCAACGACATGGTCGGCCAGCAGCACGTGCTGCGCGAGGTGTCTTCGGACGGCACCCAGACCGTCTATCAGGACGTCGCCGTCCGCTTCGTCCGCGACAGCGACAGCGCCGAGTACAGCAGCCTCCAGGGAGTTCGGCGGGACCTGAGCTGCGTCGCCGACAGGCCGGTCACGTCAGCCATGCCGGCGCGGGGAGATTTTTCGCGCGCAGGAACTCCGGGTTGAACAGCTTGGACTGGTAGCGCGCCCCGCCGTCGCAGAGGATCGTCGCCACGGTGTGGCCGGGGCCGAGCGCGCGGGCCACGCGGATGGCGGCGGCGACGTTCAGCCCGGCCGAACCGCCGACGGATAGACCTTCGTGGATCAGAAGGTCGAACACCTGTTCCAGCGCCTCCGCGTCCGGGATCCGCTCGGCATCGTCGATCGGCGCGCCCTCGAGATTGCCCGGGACACGCGACTGGCCGATGCCTTCGGTGATCGACCTGCCGGAGACGGTGAGGTCGCCACTCTTCACCCAGCCATAGAGCCCGCTGCCCTCGGGGTCGGCGAGCACGATGCGCACCCGCGGATTGCGCTCCTTCAGCGCCATCGCCACCCCGGCCAGCGTGCCGCCGGTGCCGCAGGCGCAGGTGAACGCGTCCACCTTGCCCTGCGTCTGCTCCCAGATCTCGCGCCCGGTGGTGAGGCGGTGTCCCTCCCGGTTGGCGGGGTTGTCGAACTGATTGGCCCAGACCGCGCCGGTCTCCTCGGCCAGGCGGCGGGAGACGTGGACGTAGTTGCCGGGATCGCGATACGGCTTCGCCGGCACCAGGCGCAGATCGGCGCCGATCATGCGCAGGAAGTCGATCTTCTCGCGGCTCTGGGTCTCCGGCATGACGATGACGCTGCGATAGCCGCGCGCGTTGCCGACCAGGGTGAGCCCGATGCCGGTATTGCCGGCGGTGCCCTCGACCACGGTGCCGCCGGGCTTGAGCAGGCCGCGCTGCTCGGCGTCCAGAATGATCGCCAGGCCGGCCCGATCCTTCACCGAGCCGCCGGGGTTCATGAACTCGGCCTTGCCGAGGACGGTGCAGCCAGTCGCTTCCGAGGCGCGGCGCAGGCGGATCAAGGGCGTGTTGCCGATGGCGCCGATGAGCCCGTCCACGGATTGCGCAAAGGGATGCTGTGGCGGGGGTGCGCTCATGGCTGGGTCTCCTCGCCCGTCAGCATGCGTCTTGAACGCCCCGGTGGGAAGTGCGATGGCGGGGGGACGACAGGAGGCAGGGACGATGATCCGTGACGTGACGCCGCGCGATACCTGGCAGGCGCTCAGTACCGAGAGGCGCGCGCAGCTCTGCGATGTGCGCACGGACGCCGAATGGACCTTTGTCGGCCTGCCCGATCTGGCGCCGCTGGGCAAGCAGGTGCTGCTGCTGGCGTGGCAGACCTACCCGGCGATGGCGGTGAACGCCGGTTTCGCGGCGCAGTTGCGCGACGCCGGGCTGGCGCCGGAAGACCCGATCTACTTCATCTGCCGCTCCGGCGCTCGCAGCCGGGCCGCCGCGATGGCGGCGCGGGAGGCGGGCTTTCTCCATGTCTACAACGTCGCCGACGGGTTCGAGGGCGGGCTCGATGCCGAGGGCCATCGCGGCCTGCTGGCCGGGTGGAAGGCCGAGGGTCTGCCCTGGCGGCAGCGCTGACGCCGATCCAGGGCCGCGCGGACAAGGGTTGCTGCCGCCCCGTTCCGGTGACATAACTTCCCTACGCCGAGAATACGGCGGCATGAACCACGTGGAGGAACGGCATGATATCTTTCAGAAACCGCCTTTTGGGCGGGTGCGCTGCAGTGCTGATCGCGCTCGGCTTCGCCGCCGGCGGGGCGCTGGCCGCCGATGTCACGCAGGAGCGGCTGCTCAATGCGGATCAGGAAGCCGGCAACTGGATTCTGCACCACAAGGATTTCTCGGCGCATCGCTACGCGACGCTCGACCAGATCAACGCCGGCACGGTCAAGAATCTGAAGGTGGCCTGGACGGTGCAGCTCGGCGGCATCGAGGGCGGCGGCATCTGGTCGCATGGCGGGCTCGAAGGCACGCCGCTGGCTGAGGATGGTTTCCTCTACGTCACCGATGGCTGGGGATCGGTCTACAAGATCGATACGCACGGCGGCGAGGGCAAGCTCGTCTGGAAGATGGACCCCAAGACCGACCATGACTGGGCCGGCGCCATCGCCTGCTGCGGCGTCGACAATCGCGGCGTCGCGCTGTGGGGCGACATGGTCGTCTCCCACACGCTCGACGGGCGCCTCGTCGCCACCGACAAGGAGAGCGGCAAGGTTCTGTGGCAGCGCCAGATCGCCAACCCCGACAAGGGCGAGGTCGTCACCGGCGCGCCGCTCGTCGTCAAGGGCATGGCCATCACCGGTGTCGCCGGCGCCGAGTACGGCATCCGCGGCTGGATCGCCGCCACCGACCTCAAGACCCATGCCGAGGTCTGGCGCACCTACACCATCCCGGCCAAGGGCGAGCCCGGCTCGGACACCTGGAAGGACGACCACAACGCAGCGGCCAATGGCGGCGGCAGCACCTGGGTGACGGGCAGCTATGATCCGTCGACCAACACCATCGTCTGGGGCGTCGGCAATCCGGGTCCGGACTGGGATTCGGCCTACCGGCCGGGCGACAACCTCTACACCGACAGTTCGCTGGCGGTCGACGCGGACACCGGGCGGATCAAGTGGCACTTCCAGCACACGCCGAACGACCCGTACGACTATGACAGCGTCGCCGAGAACGTCCTAGCCGACGTCAACGGCCCGCATGGGGCGATGAAGATCGCGCTCGAGGCCGACCGCAACGGCATCGGCTACGCCGTCGATCGCACCACCGGCAAGTTCATCTGGGCCACGCCGTTCGTGAAGAAGCTGACCTGGACGAAGGGGGTCAACCCGGAAACCGGCAAGCCGATGGAGTACGACGCCTCCAAGGGCCAGCAGATCTACAACCCCGAGGCGACGCCGACGCGCACCAACAAGGTCACGATCATCTGCCCAGGCAATATGGGCGGGAAGAACTGGCCGCCGACCGCCTATAATCCAAAGTTGCAGACTTGGTACATCCCGGTCATCGAGAGCTGCAACCGGGTGACGGTGGAAGAGACGGTCCCGGGCAAGTCCTACAAGTCGCGTGAGTTCTTCACCGGCGGCGGACCCTCGAACCCGATCAAGATCACCGGCAGCGTCACCGCCATCGACGCCGCGACCGGCAAGATCACCGGCAAGTTCGAGACCCCGTTCCCGATGCTGGGCGGCCTGCTCGCGACGCCCGACCTCGTCTTCGCCGGCCAGCCGGATGGGCATGTCATGGCGCTCGACGCCAAGAGCCTCGCCAAGCTGTGGGACTTCAACACCGGTGGCGGCGTCAGCGCCCCGCCGATGACCTTCTCCGTGGACGGCAAGCAGTATATCGCCCTGCTCGTCGGCCAGGGCGGCGCCTGGGACAAGTGGTTCGTCGACGGCACGCCTGAGCTCAAGAAGATCGCGCCGAGCTCGACCCTCTACGTGTTCGGCCTCTGATCGGCCCGCGCCCCGCCGCGTCAGCGGCGGGGCGTCTCTCTTTGCGAGATGACGATGAGACGTGACGGAAACACCAGAAGCTCCTCGCTCCTGGTTTTAGGGTGGTTCGTGGTTGCCGCGCTCCTCGCCATAACCGGCGGGATGGCGCGGGCTCAGCCGGCGGCTCCGGGCCCGGTCGATCTGGAACTCGGCAAGAAGCTCTATCGGGCGAACTGCGCCGGCTGCCACAAATGGCACGGCAACGGCGGCGGCGGCTATGGCGGCGACGCACTGTCGCTTCGGCACACCACGCTCGACCGCGACCAGGTCATCACCACCATCGGCTGCGGGCGGCCCGGCACCGGCATGCCCTACCATCTCCGCGACGCCTATGAGGGCGACGAGAAGAAATGCTACGGCCTCGGCCAGAAGGACCTTTCGCCCGGCATGGTGCTAGCGGCGAACGCGTTTCTCCGCCCGGGCGAGATCGGCGTCATCGCCGACTACGTGCTGGCCCGCGTCAAGGGCCGCGGCGAGCCGGGCTATGATGACTGCCTGGAGTTCTTCGGCGCCGGTTCCCGTGTGTGCAACATCTTCAAATCCCCGGTCGAAGGCGGCCCGGCAGCCGCGCCTCCCGGCAAATGAGCGCACACAAGCGTGCGCGGATGGCGTGCCGTTGGAACCTCGTGCTGGCCGTCACCCTGCTCCTGGCAGTTCCTGCCGCGCGCGCCGCCGAGCAGCAAGCCGGCGAACCGCCCGGATCGGCGAACGATCTGCGCGAATTCCGCGTCGGCATGCCGGTCGCGGCGCTGCCGGCCAGCGGCTACAAGGACCTGGTTTGCGCCGCCGCGCCGGAGCACGCGCTTGCCAGCTGGAGCGAGTTCCGCGCCTGCCCGGCGGACCCCGCCGGGCGGCACGCGGTTCGTTTTGCCTACGATGAGCAGGCCAACCCGATGGCGCGGCTCAATGATCGGTTCCAGGGCACCCGCGTCGCCGGGCAGCCCGTGCGCCTGTCCCTGCTGCTCGGCGATGACGACCGGCTGGATGGGCTGCGCATCGAGACCGACCCGGATGCGCGGCTCTATCTGCGCAAGAAGGCGTTCCTCTTCGCCGACCAGGTGCGCGCACGGTTCGGCAGCGAGGGTTGGACCTGTGCGGAGGGCAAGCCGCAGGGCGACGAGGAGCCGGTGGGCGGCGTCTTCTACCGCGAGCATTGCGAGAAGCGCACCGACACGCGGCATTTCGTGCTCGACCGCGAGCTCTATCGCCACGCCGGCCAGAAACCGGACAGCTTTGTCGAGGACACGAGCCTGCTGATCGAGCCGCGCTAAAACCCCGCCGAACGCGACCCGCGCCCGATCGGCTCCGCCGATTCCCTCCGCGGGGGTGCGGGTCTATCCTGCCCGAGCGCGTCGCGGCGTCGCCACCGGGACCCAGCGACGCATGGTGCGGTGAAGCAACAGTTCCAGCGTGCGTGTGGTCCCGGCGGGCGGCAGTGCCAGATGCGCCGCGCCGGTGGTGGCGCGCCAAGCGGCGCCGCCATTCCGCTCGACTTCAAGGAATCCGGCGCCCAGCATGGGGTCGTCCAGCGGGATGGCGCGGCCGTCCAGCACGATACCGCCGATCGCCACGCCCTGCCAGCGCAGGTCGGCACTGCCATGGTCGAACGACGTGGCGATGCCGCAGGCGGAATCCAGCCGCACGGGCCCGGTGCCGGCCGGCAGCAGAAACTGCCACATCCGGCCGCGCTGCCGCGCCGGGCGGAGGATGCGCGGGCCCGCGCGCAGGCTGAGGTCCGGCGCCTCGCTCGG
>DAIDKZ010000195.1 GCA_027449745.1 Acetobacteraceae bacterium
GTCGTCGAGCTGATGGTCCACGTCAGGGGCGAGAACAGCCCCTCCGGCTTCCACGTGTAGGTAAGTGTCACCGTCACGGTGCAGGGGACGCTCGTCGCCGAGTAGATGACCGACGTGCAATCCATCCCCTGGAGCCCCACCGCCATCCCCTGGAGGTGGGCCAGGACGGTCGAGGTCGAGGCCCGCGCCTGGCCGGTCGCGGCGGCGTAGGCCGGCCCCCGGACTGAGGCATACCGGGCCCCCTCCCGCGCCAGCGTCTGGAGCTGCTGGTAGCGGAAGATTCCCATCGACATGACGATCATGCCCATCAGGAGGGCGGCCTATGCCGGCATCCCCGCAGCCAATGCGGCCATGCGCCTCGCCAAGGAGACGTTGAAGACGATGGAGGCTGAGGCATGAATGAATGGAATCCATTCCGGCCCGTCGCCGCCGGCACCCATCCGGCGAACGATACGCCGGCCTATCGCAGCACCGCCTTCCGCCACCCGACCGCGCCGCTGGTGAAGATCCCGCAGACGATCACCGAGATCAGCGGGCCGCGCTTCAGCCCGGCGCAGTTCCCGCCGATGACCGACCTCTCGACGATGAATGGCCGCGCCGCCCTCGGTGAACGCATCATCGTCGCCGGCACGGTGACCGACGAGGACGGACGGCCGATCCCGAACACCATGATCGAGATCTGGCAGGCCAACGCGGCCGGCCGCTACGATCACGAGCGCGACCAGCACGACGCCCCGCTCGACCCCAACTTCCATGGCGAAGGCCGCGTTTTCACGGACGGGGAGGGCGGCTACCGCTTCACGTCGGTCAAGCCTGGATCCTATCCCTGGCGCAATCACCCCAACGCCTGGCGGCCGAACCACATCCATTTCTCGCTGTTCGGCCCCGGCTTCGCCACGCGCCTGATCACCCAGATGTATTTCCCGGGCGATCCGCTGCTCGATCTCGATCCGATCTATCTCGCCGTGCCGGCGGGCGCGCGCACGCGGCTGATCTCGCGCTTCGATCTGTCGCTGACGGCGCCGGAATGGGCGCTGGGCTATCGCTTCGATTTCGTTCTCCGTGGCCGCAGCGCCACGCCGATGGAGGCGGGCTGACATGACGGGCGTAACGCCGAGCCAGACGATCGGTCCCTATTGGCACCTGATCGGGCACGCGGAATGGGCCGACCTGACGCGCTTCGGCGCCCGCGGCGAGCGCATCACGCTGAGCGGGCGGATCCTCGACGGTGAGGGCCTGCCGGTGACCGACGCCGCGGTGGAGATCTGGCAGGCGGACCCGCCGGCCGATGAGCGTTTCCCCGGCTATGGCCGTTCGGCAACCGACGCCCAGGGCGGGTTCCGCTTCACCACCATCAAGCCCGGCCCGGTGCCGGGCCGCGGCAACGCGCTCCAGGCGCCGCATCTGGCGCTGACGCTGATGGCGCGGGGGCTGCTGGTCGGGCTCGTCACACGGGTCTACTTCGCGGGCGAGGCGCTGAACGAGACGGATCCGGTGCTCGCCATGATCGAGCCGGCGCCGCGCCGCGCGACGCTGGTCGCCGCGCCGGACGGTCCCGGCGCCTGGCGGCTCGACATCCGGCTGCAAGGCCGGGACGAGACCGTCTTCCTGGAGGTGTGATGCCCGTCAATCCCGCCGACAGCGCCGTCTTCGGCACGCTCTACGGTTCCGATGCGATGCGCGCGGTGTTCGACGAGCGGAGCTTCCTGCAGCGCATGCTGGATGTGGAGGCGGCGCTCGCCCGCGTCGAGGCCGGGCTGGGGCTGATCCCGGAGGCTGCCGCGGCGGCGATCGAGGCTGCCGCGCGCGTGGAGCATCTCGATACCGCCGAACTCGCCGCCAGCGTGCGCAATGTCGGCTATCCGGTGGTCGGCCTGGTGCGTGGGCTGTCACGCGCGGCCGAGGCGCGGCTGGCCGGTGCCGGTGGCTACACCCATTGGGGCGCGACCACCCAGGACATCATGGACACCGCGGTGGTGCTCCAGATCCGCGAGGGGCTTGGGCTGCTGCGCGCCGACCTGCTCGCCACGATCGCCGCGCTCGCGGCACAGGCGGAGGCTCATCGCGGCACGGTGATGGCAGGGCGGACCCATCTGCAGCACGCCTTGCCGGTGACATTCGGGCTGAAATGCGCGATCTGGCTCATGCCGCTGGTGACCCATCTGGAACGGCTCGACCAGATGCGACCCCGCATCGAACAGGTGCAGTTCGGCGGTGCGGCCGGCACGCTCGCCTCGCTCGGCGAGCACGGGCTTGCGGTGATGACGGGTCTGGCCGAGACGCTCGGCCTCACGGCCCCGCCGGCGCCCTGGCACGTGGCGCGGGACGGCTTCGTCGAGGCGGTTGGACTCCTCGGCCTGCTCACCGGCAGCCTGGCGAAATTCGCCACCGATATCATCCTGCTCGCCCAGACCGAGATCGCCGAGGTGGCCGAGCCATACGTTGCTGGCCGCGGGTCCTCATCGACCATGCCGCAGAAGCGCAACCCGATCGCGTCGGAATACATCCTCGCGGCGTCCCGTGGCGTGCAGGCACTGGTGCCGCTGATGCAGGGCGCCATGGCGCAGGACCATGAGCGTGCTACTGGCCCTTGGCAGGCGGAGATGCTGGCGCTGCCGCAGGCCTTCGTGCTCGCCCACGGCGCGCTGCTGCACGCGCGGACCATCGCCGAGGGCATGGTGGTCGATGCGGCGCGCATGCGCAGCAACCTCGACGTCACCGGCGGGGCGATCGTCGCCGAGGCGGTGATGATGGGGCTCGCCCCGGCGCTCGGGCGCGAGGCGGCGCACCACGCCGTCAAACATGCCTGCGACGTCGCCCTCGCCGAGCGTATCCCGCTCGCCTCAGCGCTCGGACGCGAGGCAACGGTGACGTCGCGGCTGGACGGCGCGGCGATCGCCCGGCTGACCGACCCGGCGCGCTATCTCGGCAGCAGCGACGCCTTCATCGACCGGGTGCTGGCGCGGGCCACGCGGGCCTAAGCGCTCCACATCGACGCAAAAGGGGGGAACACACATGGCTGATGCGATCGCGACGGTTCCGGTGCCGGCGCTGCGGGCCTTCGTTGCCGCGATTTTCGCCGCCGCTGGGTGCGAACAGGTGGAGGCCGAGCGGATCGGCCAGTATCTCGTGTCCGCGAATCTCGCCGGCCATGACAGCCACGGCGTGATCCGCGTGCCGCGCTACATCCAGTGGCTCAAACAGGGCCATGTCCGTGCCGGGCAGGGGCTGACCCTGGTGAATGACGCGCCGACCCATGCGCTGGTCGACGGCAATTCCGGCTTCGGCCAGACCATCGGCCCGCTTGCCGTCGATCTCGGCATCGAGAAGGCGAAGCGGCACGGGCTGGCAGCCGTGGCGCTGCGCAATTCCGGCCATCTCGGCCGCATCGGCGACTGGGGCGAGCGGGCTGCGGCAGCGGGACTCGTATCGCTGCATTTCGTCAACGTCTTCGGCGGGGAATTGGTGGCCCCGTTCGGCGGGGTGGACCGGCGCTTTTCCACCGACCCAATCTGTATCGCCGCGCCCTCGGACGGCGGCGTGCCGATGGTGCTCGATTTCGCCACCTCCATGGTGGCCGAGGGCAAAGTGCTGGTCGCCGCGGATGGCGGCAAGCCGGTGCCGCACGGCGCGCTGATCGGCCCGGACGGGGCGCTCTCCGCCGATCCGGCCCAGCTCTACGGCCCGGTCGTGCCGGGCGGCCCGCGCGATGCCTCCAAGGGCCTCGGCGCGCTGCGCACGTTCGGCGAGCACAAGGGGTCGGGTCTGGCCTTCATGTGCGAAATTCTCGCCGGCTGCCTCAGTGCCGGCGGCACGTCCGGGCCGATTGCCGGAGGGCAGCGTGGGCGCATCGCCAACGGCATGTTCTCCGTCTATGTCGATCCGAAGGGCTTCGGCACCTCGGACTTCGTTCGGCGCGCGCAGGATTACGCCGCCTATATGAAAGCCTCCCGCCCGGCGAGCGCGGGCGGCGAGGTGCTGGTGCCGGGTGAGCCGGAGGCGCGCACCCGCGCGGCGCGCGAGCGCGACGGCATTCCGCTCGCCGCCGGCACCTGGGCGGCGATCCGCGCCACCGCCGCCGAATTCGGCGTCGCCGCGCCGGTGTAGGCCGCGTGTCCGGTGCCGTGCCCGGCCTGGTCAAGCGCAGCGTCTCGCTCGCCGGGCACCGCACCTCCATCGCGCTCGAAGCCGAATTCTGGTCCGGGCTGGCGGCACTGGCCACGGCGCGCGGGCAGTCCTTGGCGGCGTTGCTGGAAGAGATCGACGCCCAGCGCCCGGCCGGCCGGCCGCTCGCCTCGGCGCTACGCGTCGCCCTGCTCGAATCGCTTCGGCGTTAACGGTTGCGCAAGGCGGGCGTGCCGAGACTGGGGTTCATCGGGAAACACCCGATGGCACTCAGGGGAAAACTCCCATGTACGAGATTGCTGAGATCGAGGCTTCCGCCCGCGGCGTGACCAGCCCGCTGATGCTCGCGGACCGCATTCTTTCCCTCGCCCAGGACGCCGACCGCGCCGGCTACCAGACCACGGCCGACCGGCTGCTCTCCCTGGCGTTCCGTGTGCTGGACCGCCCCGGCCGGACCAGCCTGAAACGGAACTGATCTGCTCCGCCGGCGCCCGGCTTCAGCGCGGAAAGACGGGCAGGCTGGCGGCGAGACGCGCCGGTGCTTGCGGATCATGGCTGGGCAGATAGATCATCGGCTCGGTCTCGGCCCAGCCTCGTATGCGCGCCAGTGTGGCGAGCTCCAGTGCCGGGGTGGGCGTCACCCCCGTCGGCCAGGCCTTCGCTCAGGCCCTGCTCGGCGTAGCTTGTGTCGCCGGCGATGAGGATGTTGAACCCGTCGCACGGAACCACGACCGAGACGTGCCCCGGCGTGTGACCGGGCGTTGGCACGACGACGACATCGCCTGCCCGGGTGAGCACCAAGCCCTCCTGGAACGGCCCGAGCGCCATCGGCGTGAAACCGATCGGCTGCGGCGAGAAATCCGCTGGCCAGCGATGCGGCAGGTAGCCGCGCAGCCGCCCGGCGGCCCCGCTCGCCACCGCCAGCTCCGCGGGCGAGACGAGCGTCGGGCACCCCGCGACATGTGCCAGCCCGCCGGCATGATCCGTGTGCAGATGGGTCAGCACCACACAGCGGAGGTCGCCCTTTGTGCAGCCGAGGGCGCGCAATTGCGGCCCGATCTCCTGCTCCGGTGTGATGTCGAAGCGGACCGCGAGACGGAAGAACGGGTGCCAGCGGGGCAGGTAGCCCGGGCGCATCACCGAGGCCGTCTCCCCGGTATCGACCAGGATCGGGCCTTCCGGGTGATCGATGAGCCAGGCCAGGATCGGCCGCCAGTCCGTCCAATCACGGTCGAGCAGCACCCCCAGCGGCCCAAGCGGACCGCGGCGTTCCTGGCTCGGGCGCAGGGCGACGCGGCCGGTGTTGATCGGGTGGATGCGGATGGTCATGGCGTCGGACGATGCTAGCCTGCTGACCAGGATGACTCACGCTGAATCCCCCCCTCCGCCGACTCTGCGCGCCCTTTTCGTGGGGTTTCTGGCCATCGGCCTGTCCGGTTTCGGCGGCGTGCTGCCGTGGGCGCGGCGCGTCGTGGTCGAGCGGCGGCGCTGGCTCAGCGAAGCCGAGTTCACCGACCTGCTCGGCCTCTGCCAGTTCCTGCCGGGACCCAACGTGATCAATCTCTCGGTCGCGCTCGGTGCCCGCTTCCGCGGCGTGGCGGGCTCGGCGGCCTGCTTTGCCGGGCTGATGGCGGCGCCGATGGTGATCGTGCTGGTGCTCGGCGCCCTGCAGGCGCGCTATGGCGCGCTGCCGGTGGTGCAGCATCTGTTCCGCGGCCTCGCCGCCGGGGCCTCGGGGCTGGTGCTCGCCACCGCCATCCGCATCGGCGCGCCGCTGCGCCGCCACCCGGCCGGCCTCGCCATCGGGCTCGGCGCCGCCGCGGCGCTGGCCCTTGCCCGCCTGCCGCTGCTGCCGGTACTGCTCGCCGCGGCGCCGCTCGGCATTCTGCTGACGAGACGGAGCGGGCGATGACCGGAACGCTGCTCGACCTCGCGCGCATCTTCGCCACTCTGTCGCTGCTGGCCGTCGGCGGCGGCAACACGCTCCTGCCCGAGATGCAGCGCCAGGTGGTCGGGGTGCATTCCTACATGTCGGCCGATCAGTTCGCGGCGCTCTATGCCCTGGCCCAGGCCGCGCCGGGGCCGAACATGCTGGTCGCGACGCTGATCGGCTGGCATGTCGCCGGGTTGGCCGGCGCCCTGGTGGCGACTCTCGCCCTCTGCCTGCCCTCGTCGCTGCTCACGCTTGCCGTCGGCGGCCTGTGGTGGCGGTTTCGCGAGGCGGCTTGGCGGCGGCGTGTGCAGGTTGGGCTGGTGCCCGCGACCTCGGGGCTGATCCTCGGTGGCGCGCTGGTGCTGTGCCTGTCCACCAGCCGCGATTGGCGGTTTGCCGCCGTCACCGCCCTCGCCGCGGCTGGAACTTTGCTGACGCGGCTCAACCCGCTCTGGTTCCTAGCCGCGGCGGCCGGGATCGGGATCATAGTCGGGTAGGCGTCGGGATCGGCGTGGTCAGGCCTCGCTCGGCGGCGGCATCGCGCTGAGGATGACGGCCAGCGCCAGTATCAGGGCAGCGAGCACGATCGCGGTGCCGATGCTGCCGCCGAGCGCCGCCGCGCTCGCACCGCGCCGCAAGCGCCACTGGTTGCGCACCGCCAGGGCCAGAAGCGCCGCGAACAGGGCGGCTTTTGCCAGACAGACCCGGCCATAGGCCGTCGCCGCCAGACTCAGCGGCTCGCCGGCAAGGGAGACCGCCTGGAGCGCGGCCGTCGCGCCGATGACCAGCACGGCACTGAAGGCCATGACCGAGAATCGCCGAACCGCCGCCGTCGCCGCCCCGGGCCGGGCGGTGGTGACGACGAGCAGAAGCGCCGGCAGGCTGCCGAGCCAGCTCGCCGCCGCCAGCACGTGCAGCACCTCGCTCGCGAGCAGGAGGCTGGGCCCGTGCCCGATCGCCATGGCGTGGAGATGCGCTGCCTGCAGGGCCGCGGCGAGGCCGGCGAGCGCGGCGGCCGGGCGCGGTCGGTGAGCGGCCAGAGCCAACCCGATCGCCGCCAGCAGCCCCAGGCGGAGCAGCATGAGATGGCCGAAATTGGTCTGGAGGAGCACCGTCGGTGCGCGTGCGAGCATCTCACCGGGCGCCATCGCCTCCGTCTGCAGCCCGGTCCAGAGTCCGACGCCGAGAATTGCGCCGAGGAGCGCGCCGCGCAGCAGCGCTGCGAACCCTCGATGGGGTTCGGCCATGCTGCCATTGGCGGCTGCCGGGTCGGCGATGACGGTGGCGACCAGCAGCGTGCCGAAGACGACGAACAGGGCGCCGACCGCGAGCGTGCGGCTCGCGGTCAGCCCCACCGCCAGAGCGTCGAACGCCGGCACGTCAACGCTATTTCAGGACCTGGAAGCGGAACGTTCCCTGGGTTCGGTGCGTATCGGTCGAGGTCGCAAACCAGGTCACGAGATATTCGCCGGGCGGGATGGGCTTGAGGCGGATCATCAGCCGCCGCCGGTCGGCGGGATCGGACACGAGGCTGCCATCATCGACCTGCTTGCCGGTAGCGTCGGTCACCTTGATTTTGCAGAACAGCGGCTCGACGGTCTCCGAGAAGGTCAGCCGCACCCAGGCCGGCGCGGCCGGCAGGAGGCTGCCGGGAGCGGGCTGAGCGGCGCGCAGCAGGGCGTGAGCGAAGCCGGGCACCGCGCCCGGCCCGGCGAGCGTGCCAAGGACGAGAGCGGCGATGAAGAGGCGGCGGGGAGGGATCATGGCGGTCTCCTGGGTGCGATCGATTGAGTACGACGGAGGCGGCGGGGATGATCAGTGGAACAGCGGGCGGCCGATGCTGTCAGGGAAGAGATCGTCGAAAAAGAAGTGCAGCTGTGCCGTGGCGCCGACATGCGGGCCGGCGGCCCGATTGCCGGGGATGAGGGCTTCGAGGCCGACCTGGTAGGAATCGGCCATGTAGATCACGCCCGGGGCGATCGTGAGCGTCATCGGCAGCCCGCTCGCGGGGCGCTGCGTCGGCGAATACCAGGTCGTCTCGACCAGCGGGATCAGCCGGCTGACGAAATCCGGCAGGGCGAAGGCGCGGACCTGGGACTGGAGGTAAGGGACGCTGTACTGAATGGAGAGGCCCCCCGTCACGCTCGCCGGCACGCCGTTATTGTCCAGCGTCGAGTCGAGCCGCCGATCTGGGATCCAATAGCTCAGCTCCCCGGTCACGGCGAGCGGCCGGAGCAAGCCGATCGGCAGGTCGCCCAGCCCCTTGCCGAAATACACTGTGGGCGAGGTCGCCCCGGCATAGTCGCCACCCACATTCGCCGCCGTGTAGCCGCCGCCGAACGCGCGGATGACCCCGAGGGAGACGACGAATTCGTGCTCGGCGTCGGTGATCGCCTGCCATTTGGCGGTGAGGAAGACATTCTCGAACCCGGTCTGGGCCTTCTGGCCCATGCCGGGAGTGAGCATGTTCCAGCCGTGATTGAGGATGATCGCGGTATTGGGCGTGATGGTCTTGTCGTATTCCCATTGCAAGGCCGAGTTGGCGCCACCGCCGGCCGTGGGTTGCCAGGTGAACTGCGGCAGGGTCGCCTCATCCGCGGTGCCAGGATCGTCGAAGGTGAGGGTCACGGGAAAGACGCGATCGCCGGCGATGACGTGGGCATCGGCGGCAGGCCCGGCGCACAGGCCGGCGGCGGCCAGCGCGGCCGCGAGACGACGGTTCGTCATGAAGCTGGACTCCTTGTCCAATCTGAACGCAGACGCGCCGGCCAGGGGCGGGCGCGGACGGGCTCGGATCAGACGAGGAGCGGCGGCCCCCGTGGGGAGCCGACGAGGACGAATGGCGCGGGCGGAGCCCGCGGGGCGGGACGAAGGGCGCGGACCTCGCGGCCCTGCGGCGGGGCGGCAAGCCAGGCGATGACAGGGGGCGCGAACAGGCCCTGCGCATGCGCCAGGGCCTGGCAGATCGGGCAGAGGGCACAGTCTGGACCGTGATGATGCGTCGGCCGGTGGTCGGGCGGCAACGCACCATCATCCGAGGTTCCGGCGCTGCGGCAGATGGAGGCCGCGATCAGCGCATCGAGCGCAGAACGCGCGGGCGATGCGCCCGTAACCGCCGGCGGTGCGACGATGCTGGCAGTGACGATCTGGACCAGCACTGCCAGCAGCGCCAGGAACCCAGGCCCCTGCCTCATGCGGCGCGCGGCAACGGTACGGCTCACCGCCGCAGTCTAGCGTCCCGGAGCGGAGCCGCAACCGTGCGTATTGATCTCGTCGCCCAGACCGGGGCGCCGGGCCAGAGAAGCCCGTTCAGAGAAGCGCGTTCAGAGAGGCGCGGTCAGCGCAGGCGCCGGTCCGGCGCGTCGGCGGTGCGGTCTTCGGCGGGCGGCGCCTCGGCGACCTCGTCCTCGCTGCGTCCGGCGGCGAGCGTCGTCTGGTTGCCGGCCGGACGATTGTAAATGAAGCCGTAGGTCGCATAGGTGCTGCCGAGCGTCGCGCCGTGGCCGAGGGCGACACGAACCGCCGTCCAGTCATTGGCCGGGGACACGTCGGCGACGAGGATGTTGCGCGAGACACCGGACCCGGCCCAATGGGCGTGGTCGATTTCGATCTCGCGGGCGTTGACCACCCGTGTGACGACGGCGACATGGCCCAGCCGCATGGTCGAGTTGGCCCGGAAATTCAGGATGCTGCCCGGCTCGGGCGCGTGGCCGCGGGCATAAACGCCCTCCGCCTCGTCCCACCAGATGGCGGCATTGCCCTTGAGCGCGATGCCGGATTCGGCGCGGGCGAAGGGCACGCATTGCAGCACCGAGCGGCTGGAGGCGAGATGCACCATGCCATGGCGACCATGGTGACCGGCGAGCCGCGTGCCGTGCCGGCCCGACGGCGCATCCGCGGCAAGCGCCGAGCTCATGCCATCCGCCCGGCGATGGGCACGGGTGGACGCGGCATGCGCCGGCGCCGTGTGCGCGGCCCGGGGCGCGTGGCGCGCCGGAGATGCGGGATCGGCCTGCGCCGGATTGGCGAGCGCGGCGGCCGCATGCATCGATAGAGTTGCGCTCAGCAGTGACCCGATCAGCACGAATCTCCGCTTGTCCGCCCTCCGATCCTGCATGCCGCACCCTTTTTTCCCACCCGTGTATGATCGATTCTGGTAGCAGCAGGGTTGCAGGAATGACAACCCTCACCCAGCACCCACGGTTGCGGACGGGCCGCTTTTGCCGCCGAGCCCCTGTGGACGAAGCACGAAATGCCGACACTAGTCCTAACAGGGCGTGAATCGGCCCGAGTCCGCCCGGTTGCGCCCCGGCTCTTGCCGGCGGCCGAATCCGCCTTCAGGCTCGGAACGGCAGAAACAGGGGACACAGATGGACGGATTTCTCCCGTACGCAGACGGGGCCTACGCCGGTGGCCGCATGCTGGCGGACAGCGAGGGGCCGGTCGGGCTGATCCGGATCAATCAGCCGGAGAAACACAACGCCATGTCGGTGGCGATGTGGCAGGGGCTGGCCGAGATTCTCGACCTGTTTGAGCAGGATCCGGCGATCCGCGCCGTGCTCCTGACCGGGGAAGGGGGGCGGGCCTTCTGCTCGGGGGCCGATATCAGCCAGTTCGACGCGGAGCGGTCCGATGCCAACGCGCAGCAGGAATACGAGCGGCGAACCCGCGCCGGCCGCCTCCGTCTCGGCGGCTTCACCAAGCCGGTGATCGCCGCGATCTCCGGCTACTGCCTCGGGGGCGGGCTGGCGCTGGCGATGCACACGGACTTGCGTTTCGCCGACGCCACCGCGACCTTCGGCATCCCCGCCGCGCGTCTCGGCATCGCCTATGCCTTTCCCCTGGTGCAGAAGCTGGTCGGGCTGGTCGGCCCGGGGCAGGCTAGGCGTCTGCTCTATGGTGGCGAGCGGCTCGACGCGGCCGAGGCGCTGCGGATCGGGCTGATCGAGCAGGTGGTGGCCGATGGAGCGGTGGATGCAGCCGCCCGCGAGCTCGCCCGCCGGATCGCCGGCAACGCGCCGCTCTCGGTTCGCGCCGCCAAATTGGCGGTCGACGCCGCCGAACTGGACGCGACGCGGCGTGACGAGGCCGGTGTGGAGCGCGCCATCGCCACCTGTTTCGATAGCGAGGATTATCGCGAGGGCCGCGCCGCCTTCGCGGCCAAACGTCCGCCCCGCTTCGCCGGGCGCTGAGCCGGCAGCGCCGCATCCTTACCTCTCCGGAGCACGGCCGGGTCTGACGATTCCGACCGGTCGGGCCGTGCTCCGGCACAGGCCAGCGGGCCGTTTCCGCGCTTTGAGCGGCGAGCGGCGGGCCCGCCGAGCCGGTAGCCGCCGGGACAAATCACCGAGACTCATCCAATTGTAGGCGTTCCGCCACCGCGCGGCCGCTTGGCCGCCGATGTGGTCCGGCTGGACTCGAGACAATCCATGGCTGTGGCCATGGGCTGGTCTCCCTCGAATTTGCGATAGATTCACGAAAGCTCGTATTGAAATTTTAACGCACTCTTTATTTTGCCTAAATTTGGGGAAAATGATAATCATTCCTCAACCCAAACGCGAGGTTGTGCCATGCCATTGCACGTCCCTGCTTTCCGTTCGTGCATCCTCTCGGCGCTCGTTGCGGCCCTGCCGGCTGCTGCCTGGGCGTCTCCGATGCTGAACTTCGTCTCTGCACAGGAGGGTGCGCTCGCGCCGCCGCAGGGCGTTGCGCTCGCGACTCTGGTCCCGACGACGCTGGGCTCCGGCCCCCTCAGTTTCGCCAACGGTGTCACAGTCAATTTCGCCGGCGGCGCCCAGGTGGTGAACGGCGACAAGGGTGGGCAGTACGCGATGCCGATCCAGGCCAATGGGCAGGCCTACACGGCCAACTACTATTCCACCGAACTCGGCACGATCACCTTCCGGTTCGCCACCACGCAGACCTATATCGGCCTGCTCTGGGGCTCGCTGGACAGCGGTGCCAACGGCAACGTGCTCACCTTCTACAAGAGCGGCGTCGAGGTCGGCCGCGTCACTGGCGCCGATATGCTCGCGCTCGCCGGCAGCGCGGTGCACGGCTTTACCAGCGGCTATCAGGGCTTCGGCGGCAGCTTCTTTCTGAATGCCTACGGCATCAACGGCGGCGGGTTCGACAGCATGGTCGCGACCAGCCTGATGCCGTCCTTCGAGTTCGCCGCCGTCACCGTCGACCCGCCAAGCCCGGTGCCCGAGCCCGCCGCCGTCGTGCCGCTGGCGGTGGGGCTGCTCGCCCTCGGCGGGCTGATCGTGTGCCGGCGCGCGCCGCGCAGGATGCCGCCGTTCGCGTGACGGGCGTCTCGCCCGACCGGTTCGGGGCCTGGCGTCAGATCCGAGTGCTGCGTCGGCCCAGGCGGAGCGGGGCGGCCGGCGCGGGCGCGCCAAGCTGCCGGCGCAGGGTGCGGAGATAGGCGGCCTGCCGCTGGCGCAGCCGCGCATCCGCGCCAAGCCGGGCCGCGGCGAGCGCCTGCAGCCGTGCGACTTCCTCGACATGGCGTTGCGCCGGCAGCTGGCCGGTCACGCTGCCGGCGTGGCGCCGGTGGATATTCAGCGCCGAGGCGACGTAGGCGACCTGGCACGGCGCCCCGCCGGTCAGCGCCTCCAGGTAGAGCCGCCAGTCTCCGGCGAGCCGGTACTCCGCTAATTCCGCGCCACACCGATCCAGCGCGGCGCAGAGCGCCTCGCGGCGCCAGAGCACGGCGGAGACATTGAGGATCAGGTTCCGCTCGGCGAGGAACCGGCGGGCGAAGTCGGCGCCGTCGAACCTGGCGTCGGCGCTGAGCGCGCCCGGCCCGGCGCTCTCGGCGTAGTAGGCCTGGTAGCTGGGCCAAAGAGCGCGGCCCTCCGCATCCACGGCCCGGCTGTCGGCGAAGGCGAACGCCGCGGACGGTGCGGCGGCGAGCGATGCGGCCAGATGGGCGAGGAAATCCGGCGCCGCGGCGTCATCGGATTCGGCGATCCAGACATAGTCCCCGCGCGCGCGGGCCGCCGCACGGTGCCACTGGCCGAAGGCGGAGCCGGAATTGCGCGCCGCCACCTCGATCACGAGTTCCCGCTCCGCCGCCGCCGCGCTCGCGCGCGCCTGCGCGACGCTTGCGTCGTCCGAGGCATCGTCGAACAGGATCACCTCGCGCACCGGATGGGTCTGCCCCCAGATCGAGCCGAGCCGCGCCGGCAGGTAGGCGGCGTGGTTGTAGCTTGGAATCACCACCGAGACGCAGGTCCAGCCAGGGCTGGCGAGGCCGAGCAGCGTCTCGGCATAGGCGCCGAAATCATGGCCGGCGCGGGTCACGGCGGCGAGCCGGGCCCGCTCCCGCATCGAGCTCGTCTGCCCGCGGCGGCGCCGCACCGTCTCGGCCATCGCCTCGACATCGGCCATGCCCACCACCCGGCCGGCGCGGTGGCGGCGGATCAGGTCCGGAATGCCGCCGCTGCCCTCGAACGCCACCACCGGCGTGCCGACGGCCAGCGCTTCCAGCGCGACCGAGGGGAGTGGGTCCTCGCGCGAGGTGAGCAGCAGGAGGTCCGCCGCCGACAGCCAGCCGGCGACATCCTCGCTCCAGCCCGGCAGGATCAGCCGCCCGACCGCGCGCAAGGCCTCGATCTCGGGCGCGAGATAGGCCTTCACCGTCGGGTCGATCGCGCCGATCCAGGCGAAGCGCAGCCCCGGCTCTGCCTGAAGCCGCCGCACGACCTGCAGGAAAAGGTCGAACCCCTTGCGCAGATCGGCGTAGCCGATGCCGATCGCGAGCACGCCCGCGGGGTCGAGCCCGAGTTCGAGCCGTCGGCGCGCCCGCGCCGCGGCGTCGAACCGGATCATGCCCGCCACGCCTTGCGGCTGGATGCGGGTCCGGGCCGGGTCCAGCGGCACCAGGCCGAGGAACCGATCGCGCACGATCTCGGCCGGGAACACCACCGAGCGCGCCGCCGGCGCGCCGGCGCGCGCGCCGGCCAGCAGCGCCTTCTCGGCGATCAGCCCCGGCATTTCGTGCACGAGGAGGGTCGTCGCGATGCCGGCGGCCGCGAGCAGTGGCACGGCGCGTGCCGCCGCGCAGGTGTTGACCAGGGCCGTGGCGATCCCGCCGCCGCGCACGATGCGCGCGATCAGGCGGGCGAGCGCCGGTTCATCCTCGGCCAGATGCACGGGACCCAGCTCGCCATAGGCGGCTTGGAGCGCGCCGCCGCCGAGCAGCAGAATCTCCAGCCGGACGCCATGGGCGCGGCGCAGCCGGCGGCCGAGATGGAGCAGCAGGTGCTGGGCGCCGGCGGGAAACGCATCGTGGCCGACCAGCAAGAGCCGCGGCGCGCCGGCGCGCGCGCTGCCATATCCGGCGATCGCGCGCGCGGTGGCATTGAGGAAGGCGGCGCCGAAATGGAGGTCCGGCTCCAGATAGGCACCCTCCGCCCATTCGTTCCAGGCATTCACGCAGACCAGGCTTTGGCCCAGGAATGGCCGCTCCTGGGCGCGCGCGATCAGGGCATCGAGCCAGGACTGGTAGGCATCCGGCGTGGCGCCATGCACCACGAGGCCGGCGCCCTGGCGGCGGGCGTCGTTGTCCCAGCCGGGGATCGCCGTCTTGATCAGCGGAAATCCCGCCTCGTCGGCGGCGAGCGAGCGTTCCACGGTCGCGGCATAGTCGTAGACCTGCCCGGAGAATTCCGCGTCCAGATAGCGCAGCCGGTCATTCGCAGTGGGCAGATCCTGCACCAGCTTGTGCGGCGGGAACTCGACGGCGCCATCCAGTCCGTACGGGCGCGGGTCCCGCTCGGTGAAACTCTGGGCCATGACGAGGACGGGCGCGGCGCCGCAGAGCGCGTGCAGCCGCGCACGCCAGCGCGCCAGAGTCGCGGCAGCATCCGGGATCAGCGCGGGTCGGTAGATCATCAGCAGCGGCCGCCCGTCCAGCCGGATATAGCGCGGGTCGGCGAAATGGCGGGCAAATCCAGCCAGCAGCGCCTCCTCGTCGGCGGCGCGATAATCCTGCGAGATCAGCACCTCGTCGTCCGACCCGTCCCACCGGCGGGTCCAGTTCTCGTTCGCCCACATGAGGCAGAACGGGAAATCGAGCGCGCGATCGGCGAGGAAAGTCTCCAGCGGCCGGTCTAGGAGGCGGCGGCCATTGAACCAATAGTAATAGAAGACGAACCCGCCGAGACCGGCGCCGCTGGCCAGCGCGATCTGCCGGCGCAGCGTCTCCGCCTGGTCGAGGCTGTAGAAGCCGAGGTCGCGCGGGATGCGTGGCTGGTAATGCCCGGCGAAGCGGGGCAGGCCACGGGCGATGTTGGTCCATTCGGTGAAGCCGCGGCCCCAGGCGGCGTCGTTTTCGGGGATGGCGTGAAACTGCGGCAGATAGAACGCGAGCACGCGGGCCCTCGGCGCCAGGCCGGCCGGCAGCGGCGCAACCTCCTCGAACGCCTCGCCGGGCGCGGTGAAGCGGCGCACCTCGCGCGGGATGGAGGGCTCGCCATCAGGCATGCAGGGGTGAACGCCGGGTTCGTGGCGATGGCGGAGATAGTGCAGCAGCGGGTTGGCTTCCGGCGCATGCGCGAGATAGCGCAGCCGGTAGAACCGCGAGTCGAACCGGGCCGACGGGTTGCGGTTCTCCTTGTAGCCCTGCTGCATGTAGTGCTCGACCGGATCGGCCTGGGCGGCGGCGACGTCGGCATAGGTGCGGAGGTACCAGGCGGCGTCGAACTCCGGACCCGGGCTGGTCTCGCCGCTGAAGCGCCGCTCGAGGTAATGGGCCAGCGCCAGCATGCCGTCCGGCACGGCGTAGGTGGCGCGGTACCAGCCAGGATCGAAATAGGCCACGGCGCGGAGCAGGGCGCGCTCGCCATGGCGGATGTAGTGCAGCAGCGGGTCACCGGCCGCGCCGATGTCCGGGTGCTGGCCGACATAGAAGCCCGGGTCGAAATGTGCGTTCGGCGCCCGCCCCTCGTGCCAGCCGAGCTGGTGGTAGTGGGTCACCGGGTCGAGGCCGGAGGCGGTGACGTCCGGGTGGCGGTCACAGTACCAAGCCGCATCGAGCAGCCCGGACCTTCGGATCTCCTCGACCGCACGAACCTCCGCGGCGGCGGCGGACTGGTGGTGGCTGAGATAGGTCCAGAGATCAATCGCGGGCGCGATCGGCGGCGCGCTGGAGCCATGCTCGTCGGCGCTGATCGGGCGCATCGGCGACGACGTCAGCGGCCCCGGCGCAAGGCGGAGGCGGCGACAGGCCACGTCATGGGAGCCTCTCACGAAATCGTGTTGATACCACCATAGCGTGCATATTCGTCAAGCTTCAAGCGAATTTGGATGGCGGTATCGATGTCTGCGGCGTCCGGTCATCGCCGCGACGCCCCGACGGGTTCTTGCCCGCGTCGCGCGGTACCAAGGAATTGCCAGCACTGGAATTGCCAGCACTCAAGGCGCCGCACTCAGGCGGAGTTGCTCCTTCAGACCGCCCAAGGCACGCGCAACGCAACCCGAAACCACCGGCCCGGAACGCTGCCCGGGCCGTGCTTTTAGCAAGCAGACGCGCTCAACCGCGTGCAAGCACGACGGTCAAGGCGCCGAAGCGATCAGGAGACCACGCGCAGATTGGTCGCGGCTGCCTTGCCGCGCTCCATGGCCACCTCGTAGCTGATCTTCTGGCCCTCGGTGAGACCGCGCAGGCCGGCTGCCTGGACCGCGGTGATGTGGACGAAAACATCCTTGCCGCCATCCTGCGGCATGATGAAGCCGAAGCCCTTGGTCGTGTTGAACCACTTCACGGTGCCGATAGCCATTACTGTCGTGTGCTCCATTACATAGCCGCAAACCCTCGGCGGCCACGGGACAACCGAGCCTATTGGACGTCCTGGAGGCACCCCATCCAACGGAAGCGCAGCAAGGCAAGCCAACGTACGATTGCGGGGACGAGTGGGGCAGAAATCGCCGGCGCTGTCAATTGCATGTTGACCTCGATCGCGCATCGGACGCGATCCGGGGGCGGACCGGAATCGAAACGGGGCGGACCTCACGGTCCGCCCCGCTCGTCACTGTCCGGTCGCGAGCGATCAGAAGTCCATGTCGCCCATGCCGCCGCCGCCCGGCGGCATCGCCGGCGCGGCCTTCTTCTCCGGCCGCTCGGCGACCATCGCTTCGGTCGTCACCAGCAGCGAGGCGACCGAAGCGGCATCCTGCAGCGCCGTCCGGACCACCTTGGTCGGGTCGATGATGCCGGCTTTCACCAGGTCCTTGAACTCGCCGGTCTGCGCGTCGAAGCCCCAGTTGTACTCGTCCTTCTCCAGCAGCTTGCCGGAGATGACGGCGCCGTCTTCGCCGGCGTTCTCGGCGATCTGGCGCAGCGGCGTCTGCAGCGCCTTGCGCACTATCTCGATGCCGAAGCGCTGGTCGTCGTTGTCGCTCTTGACCTTGGCGAGGATCAGCGAAGCGCGCGCGAGCGCCACGCCACCGCCGGGGACGATGCCTTCCTCGACCGCGGCGCGGGTCGCGTGCAGCGCGTCGTCGACGCGATCCTTGCGCTCCTTCACCTCGACCTCGGTGGCCCCGCCGACGCGGATGACGGCCACG
>DAIDKZ010000196.1 GCA_027449745.1 Acetobacteraceae bacterium
GCCTTCAACCTTTCGCGCGCCGATGTCCATGGCGTGGTGAGCTTCTATCACGATTTCCGGGACCACCCGGCCGGCCGGCACGTGCTGCGCCTGTGCCGGGCGGAGGCCTGCCAGGCGATGGGCGGGGATGGGCTTGCCGCACGGGCGCGCGCCCGGCTCGGCGTCGGCTGGGGGGAGACGACGGCGGATGGTGCGGTGACACTGGAGCCGGTCTTCTGCCTCGGGCTCTGTGCCTGCGGCCCCTCGGCGATGCTGGACGGTGCCCTGCACGGAAGACTCGATGCCGCCGCGCTCGACGCCCTGCTCGACGAGGTGGCGCCATGACGCTGCGCCTGTTCGTCCCGCGCGATGCCGGCGCCCTCGCCCTCGGCGCCGAGGCGGTGGCTGCGCGCCTCGCCGCGGCGCTGCGCCAGCGCGGCACCGCGCACGAGATCGTGCGCACCGGCTCGCGCGGTCTCTACTGGCTCGAACCGATGGTGGAGGTGGCGACGCCGGCTGGGCGCGTGGCCTATGGCCCGGTGGCGCCCGCCGCGGCCGAAAGCGTGCTGGAGGCGATCCTCGCCGACGCTGGGCCGCATCCGCTGCGCCTCGGGGCGCCGGATGCGATCCCCTTCCTCAAGCGCCAGACCCGCCTCAGCTTCGCCCGCTGCGGCGAGATCGACCCGCTCTCGCTCGCCGATTATCAGGCGGCGGGTGGCTATCTCGGCCTCACGCGCGCGCTGGCGATGGCGGGGCCGGCGGCGATCGAAACGGTGATTGAGTCCGGCCTGCGCGGGCGCGGCGGCGCCGGGTTCCCGACCGGGATCAAGTGGCGCACCGCGGCACAGGCTGCCGGCGCGCGAAAATTCATCGTCTGCAACGCCGACGAGGGCGATTCGGGCACCTTCGCCGACCGCATGATCATGGAAGGCGATCCGTTCATGCTTATCGAGGGCATGACCATCGCCGGCCTCGCCGTCGACGCGGGCAAGGGCTACATCTATATCCGGTCGGAATATCCGCACGCGATCGCGACCATGGACGCGGCCATCCTGCTCGCCCGCGCCGAGGGGTTGCTCGGCGGCGATGTCCTCGGCTCAGGCCGCGGCTTCGAGCTCGAGGTGCGGGTCGGCGCGGGCGCCTATGTCTGCGGCGAGGAAACAGCGCTGCTCGACAGCATCGAGGGCAAGCGCGGCCAGGTCCGCGCCAAGCCGCCGCTGCCGGCGATCACCGGCCTGTTCGGCTGCCCGACGGTGATCAACAATGTCCTTACCCTGGTCGCGGTGCCATGGATCTTCAGTCACGGCGCCGCGGCCTACCGGGAGTTCGGCATGGGCCGCTCGCGCGGCACGATGCCGATCCAGCTCGCCGGTAACATCCGCCATGGCGGTCTCTATGAGACGGCGTTCGGCGTCAGCCTCGGCGCGCTCGTGGATGACATCGGCGGCGGCACCGCCAGCGGCCGGCCGGTGCGCGCGGTGCAGGTCGGCGGGCCGCTCGGCGCCTATTTCCCCCCCGCCCTGTTCGACACGCCGTTCGACTACGAGGCCTTCGCCGCGCGCGACGGGCTGATCGGCCATGGCGGCGTCGTGGTCTTCGACGACAGCGTCGACATGGCCCGCCAGGCGCGCTTCGCGCTGGAGTTCTGCAGCGTGGAATCCTGCGGCAAATGCACGCCCTGCCGCATCGGCTCGACGCGCGGTGTGGAAGTGCTCGACCGTGTGCTGGCCGGGGAAAATGTCGCCGCCAATCTCGCGCTGATCGAGGATCTCTGCCAGACGCTGAAATTCGGCTCGCTCTGCGCCCTCGGCGGCTTCACGCCTTATCCGGTGATGAGCGCGCTGACCCATTTCCGCGAAGATTTCATCCCGCGCCGCCAGGCCGCGGCCGAATAGGGAAACAACGCCATGGCCCTGATCGAGGAAATCGACTACGGCACGCCCGCCGCCGACGCGGCGCGCAGCGTCACGCTCAGCATCGACGGCTTCCCGGTCGCCGTGCCGGAAGGCACCTCGATCATGCGCGCGGCCATGGAAGCCGGCGTGCAGATCCCGAAACTCTGCGCCACCGACATGCTGGACGCGTTCGGCTCCTGCCGGCTCTGCCTAGTGGAGATCGAGGGCCGCAACGGCACGCCCGCCTCCTGCACGACGCCGGTGGCCGAGGGCCTGGTGGTCCACACGCAGACCTCGCGGCTGAAGCAGCTGCGCCGCGGCGTGATGGAACTCTATATTTCCGATCATCCGCTCGACTGCCTGACCTGCGCGGCCAACGGCGATTGCGAGCTGCAGGACATGGCCGGCGCGGTCGGCCTGCGCGAGGTGCGCTACGGCTTCGCCGGCGAGAACCATCTCGATGCCGCCAAGGACGAATCCAACCCGTATTTCACCTTCGATGCCGCGAAATGCATCGTCTGCTCGCGCTGCGTGCGCGCTTGCGAGGAAGTGCAGGGGACGTTCGCACTGACCATCGAGGGCCGCGGCTTCGCTTCGAAAGTGTCGCCGAGCGCAGGCGAAGCGTTCCTGGACTCCGAATGCGTCTCCTGCGGTGCCTGCGTGCAGGCCTGCCCGACGGCGACGCTGATGGAGAAGTCCGTCATCGAGATCGGGCAGCCGGAGCATTCCGTCGTCACCACCTGCGCCTATTGCGGCGTCGGCTGCAGCTTCAAGGCGGAGATGCGCGGCGACGAGGTGGTGCGCATGGTGCCGTACAAGGACGGCAAGGCCAATCACGGCCATTCCTGCGTCAAGGGCCGCTTCGCCTGGGGCTATGCGACGCATCCGGACCGGGTGCTGACGCCGATGCTGCGCGCGCGCATCACCGATCCCTGGCGCCCGGTCTCCTGGGCCGAAGCGATCGCGCACGTCGCCAGCGAATTCCGCCGCATCCAGACCGAGCACGGCAAGGATGCGATCGGCGGCATCACCTCCTCGCGCTGCACCAACGAGGAGACCTATCTGGTGCAGAAGCTGGTGCGCGCCGGCTTCGGCAACAACAATGTCGATACCTGCGCCCGCGTCTGCCACTCGCCCACCGGCTACGGGCTCAAGACCACCTTCGGCACCTCCGCCGGTACGCAGGATTTCGACTCGGTCGACCATGCCGACGTGATCCTGGTGATCGGCGCCAATCCGACCGACGGGCATCCCGTTTTCGCCTCGCGGATGAAGCGGCGGCTGCGCGAGGGCGCGAGGCTCATCGTCATCGATCCGCGCCGGATCGATCTCGTGCACACGCCCCACGTCGCCGCCGAGCATCATCTGCCGCTGCGCCCGGGCACCAATGTCGCGATGCTGACGGCCCTCGCGCATGTCATCGTCACCGAGGGGCTGGTCAACGAGGCGTTCGTCGCCGAGCGCTGCGATGCCGAGAGCTTCGCCGAGTGGCGGGCGTTCGTTGCCGATGCGGGCAACAGCCCCGAGGCGATGGCGCCGGTCACCGGCGTGCCGGCCGAGGCGGTTCGCCAGGCGGCGCGGCTCTACGCCACCGGCGGCAACGCGGCGATCTATTACGGGCTCGGCGTGACCGAGCACAGCCAGGGCACGACCGCGGTGATGGCCATCGCCAACCTCGCCATGGCGACCGGCAATATCGGCCGGCCCGGCGTCGGGGTGAATCCGCTGCGTGGGCAGAACAATGTCCAGGGCTCCTGCGACATGGGTTCGTTCCCCCACGAACTGCCGGACTATCGGCACATCTCGGACGCCGCCGCGCGCGCCATCTACGAGCAGGAGTGGGGCGTGCGGCTGGAGGCCGAGCCCGGCCTGCGCATTCCCAACATGATCGACGCTGCGCTCGACGGCAGTTTCCGTGGCCTTTACATCCAGGGCGAGGACATCGTGCAGTCCGACCCCAACACGCACCACATGGTGGCCGGGCTGAGCGCGATGGAATGCGTCGTCGTCCATGACCTGTTCCTGAACGAGACCGCCAACTACGCCCATGTCTTCCTGCCCGGCTCGTCGTTCCTGGAGAAGGACGGCACCTTCACCAATGCCGAGCGCCGCATCGGGCGGGTGCGCAAGGTGATGGCGCCGCGCGCCGGCCTGGCGGACTGGGAGGCGACGCAGGCGATCGCGCGCGCGATGGGCCTGGCGATGAACTATGCCCATCCGAGCGAGATCATGGACGAGATCGCTCGCACCACGCCGAGCTTCGCCGGCGTCACCTATGCCCGGCTCGAAGAACTCGGCTCGGTGCAATGGCCGTGCAACGAGGCGGCGCCCACGGGCACGCCGACGATGCATATCGAGCGGTTCGCGCGCGGCCGCGGCCAGTTCATCATCACCGAATATGTGCCGACGGAAGAGCGCACCGGACCGCGCTTCCCGCTGCTGCTCACCACCGGGCGCATCCTCAGCCAGTACAATGTCGGCGCGCAGACGCGGCGCACCGCCAACAGCACCTGGCACGCGGAGGACCGGCTAGAGATCCATCCGCACGACGCCGAGGAGCGCGGCGTGCGCGACGGCGACTGGGTGCGGTTGGCCAGCCGCGCCGGCGAGACCAGCCTGCGCGCACGCATCACCGACCGCGTCGCGCCCGGCGTGGTCTACACGACCTTCCATCACCCGGACACGCAGGCCAACGTCGTCACCACCGAACATTCGGACTGGGCGACGAACTGTCCGGAATACAAGGTGACGGCGGTGCAGGTATCGCGCTCGAACGGTCCCTCCGCCTGGCAGGAGGATTACCGGCGCCACGCCGAAGCCAGCCGCCGCGTGGCCAATCTCGCCGCCGAGTGATGCGGCTGCCGCAACCGCTCGCGCCGTCCGCGCCATGGCGGTGGCGCGAGGGCGAGCCCATCGGCACACGCCCTCGTTCGCTGCCGGAGGAGACGGCGGTGGCGCTGACCTACGGGCGCGCCACCTACGCGGTGATGATGGCGACGCCGGACGATCTCGAGGATTTCGCTGTCGGCTTCAGCCTCAACGAGGGCATCGTCACGGCCGCCGACGAGATCACCGCGCTCGAGGTGGTCGCGCGGCCGCTCGGGATCGAATTGCGCATGGATCTTCCGCCCGCGCGCGAGTCGGCGCTGATCGCACGGCGCCGGCACGTCCTCGGCGCCACTGGCTGCGGCCTGTGCGGCATGGAAAGCCTGGAGGCGGCGACGGCGCCGCCACCGAAGGTGACGGGCGCGCTGAACGTGCCGGCGCCGGCGCTGGCCCAGGCGATGGCGGCGATGGCTCCGGCGCAGCGGTTGAACCGCGAGACGCACGCGGTGCACGCTGCGTGCTTCTGGAATCCCACCAGCGGGACCATGGTGCTGCGCGAGGATGTCGGTCGACACAACGCGCTCGACAAGCTGGCCGGCGGACTGGCACGCGCCGGTACGCAGGCCGCGAGCGGCGTTCTGCTGTTGACGAGCCGAGTTTCGGTGGAGCTGGTGCAGAAGGCGGCGGCGATGGGCGTCTCGATTCTCGCCGCGGTATCGGTGCCAACGGCGCTGGCGGTGCGCGTCGCGGAGACCGCCGGCATCACGCTGGTCGCCGTGGCCCGCACTGATGGCTTCGAGATTTTTGCACACCCGGAACGCATTACCGCGAAGGCAACCGAGCATGTCGCCTGATCATCTCGTTTCTATGGCAAACCAGATTGCCCGCTTCTTCGCCCATCGCGGCGAAACCCGCGCGGTGGCGGAGATCGCCGATCACCTGCAGAAGTTCTGGGATCCGCGCATGCGCCGTGCGATCGGTTCGCATCTCGCCGCCGGCGGCGCCGGGCTCGACCCGCTCGCGCGCAAAGCCGTTGAAACTCTGATACAGGATGTGCGACATTCAGAGAATACTTGACTGAAAGCGGAGATTCGGTTTCGAACGTCAGCGGGATCGGGCGAAACCCAAAGCGCAAAGACATCCGGTTGCGGCCGGAGGTCGAACCGGGAGGCGATGACGACAATGTCCACCGTGATGCCGGCGCCAGGAGCGCGGGCGGAGCCGCCGGCCATGCTGAGCCGGGAGCGCATCGTCGCCGGACAGCGGTTCAACCGCTGGCTGAGCCCCCCTGCCGCTCTGGCGATTCATCTCTGCATTGGGATGGCCTACGGATTTTCCGTGTTCTGGCTGCCGATGACGCGGCTCATTCCGCACGCGGACGCCGCGGTCTGCGCGGGGTTGTCGTTCTGGAGCGAACTCTTCACCACCAGTTGCAACTGGACGGTGCCGAGCGTCACCCACGTCTTTGAGATTTTCATCGCCCTGCTCGGGATTTCCGCCGCCATCTGGGGCGGCTGGCTCGAGCATGCCGGGCCACGCCGGGCCGGGTTCGTCGCCGCGCTGTGCTGGGGCGGCGGACTCGTTCTGCTCGGGGTCGCGGTCATGCTGCATCAGCTTTGGCTCGTCTATCTGGTTGCCGTCGTCTGCGGCATCGGTCAGGGCATCGGCTACATCACCCCGGTTTCCACGCTGATCAAATGGTTCCCGGACCGGCGCGGCATGGCCACCGGGTTCGCCATCATGGGCTATGGCGGCGGCGCCATGGTCGGCGCGCCGCTCGCCGTCTGGTTCATGGGCCATTTCGCGACCGGCGGCATCCCGGGTGTCGCTCCGACCCTGATGGCGATGGGCGTGATCTATTTTCTTGCCATGTCTGCAGGCGCCTTCGGCTTCCGCGTCGCCCCGAGCGGCTGGCGCCCGGCCGGCTGGGCGCCCGCGACCAGTAACGCGGGCGAGCGGACGATGATCACGACGCGCCATGTCCACGTGAACGAGGCCTGGAAGACACCGCAATTCTGGCTCATCTGGGGCGTGCTCTGCCTCAATGTCACGGCGGGCATCGCGGTGATCTCGATGGCCAGCCCGATGCTGCAGGACATGTTCGGCGCCAAGCTGGTCGGCGCGGACGCGACGACGATCAGCGCCGCGCAACGCGCCGCGGTGGTCGCCGCCGCGGCCGGACTGGTCGGTCTCATCAGCCTGTTCAATTCCCTCGGGCGCATCTTCTGGGCCTCGCTGTCCGACAGGATCGGCCGCAAGACCATGTATTCCACGATCTTCGTGCTGGGGATCGCGCTCTACGCGCTGCTGCCGACCTGGGGCCATCTCGGCGTCGCGGCGATGTTCGTCGTCTCGATCTGCATCATCATGAGCATGTATGGCGGCGGCTTCGCCACAGTCCCGGCCTATCTCGCGGACATCTTCGGCACCCAGATGGTGGGGGCGATCCATGGACGGCTGATCACCGCCTGGTCGGCGGCCGGTGTCATCGGGCCGGCCCTGATCGCCGGCCTGCGCCAGTTCCAACTCGATCACGGGGTCGCTCGCGCTCAGGTCTACGACATCACCTTGTATGTCATGGCCGTGCTGCTTCTCGGCGGACTGCTGTGCAACCTGTTCGTGCGGCCGGTGAACGCAAAGCACTGGATGAGCGACGAGCAACTCGCCCGTGAGCGTGCCCTGCAGCGTGAGGATCGCGTCGCGGAGAGCGCGGAGATCGCCGGGCGGGGCCGCTTCGGCGCCACTGGTGCCATCGCCTGGCTGGCCGTGGGCGTGCCGTTCTTCATCGGGCTGTTCATCGCGCTGGAGAAAGCCGCGGCGCTGTTCTGAACGGGCCGGCGAGCGTGCCCGCGCGGATCGTCACGCTCACCCTCA
Source organism: Acetobacteraceae bacterium (assembly GCA_027449745.1). Taxonomy (GTDB): domain Bacteria; phylum Pseudomonadota; class Alphaproteobacteria; order Acetobacterales; family Acetobacteraceae; genus JAJZVV01. The sequence continues at coordinate 7,575 of DAIDKZ010000196.1, forward strand.
ACCCGGCCATCGACGTCGCCAGCGAGGCGGCTACGGTGCGGCCGACCGAAAAAATCCGCACCTTCGCCGACCGCTTCGATCCCGGCGGCGGCGGCGTGAATGTCGCGCGCGTCGTCGCCGCGCTCGGTGGCGAGGCGCATGCGCTGGTGCTGGCCGGCGGCGCCACCGGGCAATGGCTCGGCGAATTGCTGAGCGAGACCGGGATCGGCTGGGAGCGCGTGCCGATCGCCGGCCGCAGCCGCGTCAGCCTCACCGTCCATGACCGGTCGAGCGGGCTCGAATACCGCTTCGTCCCGGAAGGGCCGCGCCTCACCGAGGCCGAGTGGCAAGCCGTGCTGACGCGGCTGGCGACCTTGGACGCGGCATGGCTGGTCGCCAGCGGCAGCCTGCCGCCCGGCGTGCCGGATGATTTCTATGCGCGCGTCGGCGCGCTCGCGCGCGCGCGGGGCCTGCGCTTCGCCCTGGACACGTCCGGCCCCGCCCTGCGCGCCGCAACCGCGGCGGGCGCGCGCATCGCGGTGCTGAAGGTCAGTCTCGGCGAACTCGAATCGCTGCGCCGCAAGCGTCTCGCCACCGCGCCGGCGCAGGACGCCGAGGCCGCGGCTCTGGTGCAGGCCGGCGCGGCGGAGCGGGTCGCGGT
>DAIDKZ010000197.1 GCA_027449745.1 Acetobacteraceae bacterium
TATAGCCGGCGTTCTCCCAGTGGAACTGCCGGCCGATGCGGGGCAGGAAACCCTGGGTGACGAGGGCGGCCTGTTCGGCCTCGGTGCAGAAGGTGACGTGGACGGAGGAAAGCGCCATTTCCTCGCAGGCCTGGCGCAGCGCGGCGCCGAGCATGGCGGGCGTGGCCGGGCTGCCGGGGCGGCAGAGCAGGCGCGGGCCGGGCACCGGGCTGAACGGGGCGGCGACCTGCAGCTTGGGGTAATAGTCTCCGCCGGCGCGCTCGAAGGCATGGGCCCAGCCATGGTCGAAGACATATTCGCCGTAGGAATGCGCCTTGGCATACATCGGCGCGGCGGCCAGCAGCGTGCCGTCCGGGGCGCGCAGGGCGGCGTGCTGCGGCAGCCAGCCGGTGCGCTCGCCGGCCGAGCCGGACTCCTCGATGGCGGCGAGGAAAGCGTGGGAGATGAACGGGTTGGCGCTGCCGGCGCAGGCATCCCACTCGGCGGCGGGAATGTCCGCGATGGCCGGGTGCAGGGTGAGCGTCAGGGCGTCGGCGGTCATGCTGCGGAGGTGGGCGTGAGGGCGGCGGGTGGAAGGGCGGCGGCCTCGGCACCGTAGAAGGTGCGGGGAATGGTGGCGAAGGCGGCGGCGACGGCGGGGTCGAGCAGGGCGGCGAGCTCGGCCTCGTGTTCATAGTCCGGCATCAGCCGCGCGAGGTCCGCGTCGCGGTGGCTGGCGGGGTGGAAATAGATCTCGCTGAGCCCGTCGGGCAGGTGGCGCGCCAGGGCGGCGAGGCGCGGGGCGGTCATGTGGCCGGACCAGGCGATGCCGAAGGCGTGGTCGTTCACCGCCAGCCCGGCGCGGGTGGCCTGGGCGCGGAGGATGCGGCTCCAGGCGGCGAGCGCGTGGGCTCGGAGGCCCGCGCGGGTGCCGCAGGCGGCGAGCGGCGCGGCGGGCTCGGCGGGGATGCGCAGCGCCCGCAGCCCGTAGCGGCGGCCGATGCGGATCATCAGCCCCGCCACCACGGGGTGGAGATGCATGTGCTTGTGCGCGTTGGCGTGGTCGAGCGTGAGGCCGGTGGCGGCGAAGGCGGCGAACTGCGCCTCGATCTCGGCTTCGAGCTGACGCCTGGCCGAAAACGCATAGGTGAAGCCGCGGCGCACCTGATCGGAGCCGAACCGGCCCGATGCATCGACGAGATCGGGGATCGCGGAAGGTGGCAGCACGGCGCTGCCCTCGACGAGGACGAGGTGCAGCCCGACGCGCAGCCGCGGCAGCGCGCGCGCGCGGCGCACCGCGTCGGCGGCCGCCGGGCCGGCGACCATCAGGCTCGCGGCATCGAGCAGCCCCTCGCGGTGGGCCTGCTCCACCGCCTCGTTGACGGCGAACGAGAGGCCGAAATCGTCGGCCGAGAAGATGACGCGCCGCAAGGGCCGTGTCAGGCGGCGGTCTTGCTGACCTGGCGCTCGCGCAGGAACTGGAAGAACTCGCGCCCTTCGCGCAGGCGGCGCACCAGCATCTGCGGGCTGGTCAGCATTTCGCCGACGATGGAGGCGATCTTCGGCGCGCGCAGATAGAAGCGGCGATAGAATTCCTCGACGCCGTCGAACATCTCGGTGTGGGAGAGATGCGGATAGTGCAGCGGCGCGATCTGCACGCCGTGATCGTCGACGAGTTCGGCGTGGCGCGCATCGAGCCAGCCGTTTTCCACCGCCTGGCGGTAGAGGAAAGTGCCGGGATAGGGCGCGGCGAGGGAGACCTGGAGCGTGTGCGGGTTCACCTCCATGGCGAAGCGGATGGTCTCCTCGATGGTTTCGCGGGTCTCGCCGGGCAGGCCGAGGATGAAGGTGCCGTGGATCTTGATGCCGAGCTCGCGGCAATCCTTGCTGAACTTCTTCGCGACCTCGATGCGCATGCCCTTCTTGATGTTGAAGAGGATCTGCTGGTTGCCGCTCTCGTAGCCGACGAGAAGCAGGCGCAGGCCGTTGTCCTTCAGCACCTTGAGCGTTTCGCGCGGCACGTTGGCCTTGGCGTTGCACGACCAGGTGACGCCGAGCCGGCCGAGCTCACGCGCGATCGCCTCGGCGCGGGGCAGATTGTCGGTGAAGGTGTCATCGTCGAAGAAGAATTCGCGTACCTCGGGGAAATACGAGCGCGCCAGACGGATTTCCTCGATCACGTGCTCGACGCTTCGGACCCGGTAGCGATGCCCGCCGACGGTCTGCGGCCAGAGGCAGAAGGTGCAGCGCGATTTGCAGCCGCGCCCAGTGTAGAGCGAGAGATAGGGATGCTTGAGGTAGCCGATGAAATAATCCTCGATCCGCAGGTCGCGCTTGTAGACCTCGGTGACGAAGGGCAGGGCATCCATGTTCTCGAGAATCTCGCGATCCTCGTTGTGGGTGATGGCGCCGTCGCGCCCGCGCCAGGAGAGGCCCGGGATGGCGGCGAGATCCTTGCCCTCGGCGACGTCGAGCACGGTGAAGTCGAACTCGTTGCGCGCCACCCAGTCGATCGGCGCGCCGTCGCGCAGGCTTTCGGCCGGCTGCACCGCGACCTTGGCGCCGACGAAGCCGATCGAGACGTCCGGCCGCGCATCCTTGATCGCCTGGGCGACGCGGACGTCGTTGGCGAAGGAGGGCGTGGAGGTGTGGATGACGACGAGCTCGTGCTGCTTCGCTGCCGCCAGCACGCTCTCCAGCGTGATCCCCGCCGGCGGGGCGTCGATCAGCCGGCTGCCGGGCACCAGCGCGGCCGGCTGGGCAAGCCATGTCGGGTACCAGAAGGAGCGGATCTCGCGCCGCGCCTGGTAGCGCGAGCCGGCGCCGCCATCGAACCCGTCGAAGGAGGGCGGCTGCAGGAACAAGGTCTTCATCATCGCGGTGGTCCCCCTATGCCGCTTCTTTGCCCACAGGCATCCCGTGGCGCAAGGGTCCCGGGCGGTCGACCGCCATGAGCTGCCCGCGCCACTGCACCCTATCGCCGAGAAAGCTGGCCACGATCATGCCGAGCGAGAGCAGATCCCGCGGCGGCAGCAACCAGAGCGGCACGATCGGAGCCAGCCCCAGGCTGCGATCGATGCCACGCACCGTGGCCGCCCGCGCGCCCCAGGCCGAAGCCGCCAGCAGCAGCGTCCAGGCGGTTCCGGCGGAGGCGATCACCGCCAGCGCCGCCCAGGCCAGCGGATATTGCACGGCGGACGCCGCGAACCCGAGCGGGGCCAGCGAGCGGACGGTGCGCGCCCAGCGCAGTTCGTGGCGCAGCAGCGCGCGCAGCGTCGGCTCCGGCACCGTCGTCGCCGGCAGGCTCGGTGCCAGCGCCACGGCGAGGCCGGTTGCCGCGACGAGCTGGCCGAGCGCCGCATCATCGGCCAGCCGGCCGGCGAGCGCGGCGAGCCCGCCGATGGCCGCCAGCGTCTCGCGGCGCAGCGCCATGGTGGCGCCGAAACAGTCGCGCCGGCCCAGCGAGCGGGCGAGCAGCGCGCCGGGCAGGAAGCCGTGGGTGATCTGCGTGGCGCCGAGCCGCGCCGCGAGGGAGCGGTTCGCCGGCCGGGCGGTGTAGAGCGTGGTGACGAGCCCGGTGCCCGGCGTGCACAGCGTGGCGACGACGCGGCGCAGATGGTCCGCCGCGGCGTGCATGTCGGCATCCGCGATCACCAGGATGTCGTGGCGCGCGGCGGGCAGCATGTTGATGAGGTTGCCGATCTTGCCGTTGCTGCCGTGCCGGGTCGGATCGACGACGAGGGTCAGATCGCGGTCGGGAAAGCGGCGCTGGAGCCGCGCGACCACGGCGGCGGCCGGGTCGGCGGCGTGCTGCACGCCGAAGACGATCTGCATCGCCGGGTAGTCCTGGGCGCAGAACGAGGCCAGCGCCTCCTCCAGCAGCGGCTCCTCGCCGTAGAGCGGCTTGAGCACGCTCACCGGCGGCAGGAGGGAGGCCGGCGGCGGCGCGGCCAGAGCGCGGGCGAAGCGGCGGGCGACGAGCCAGCCCGCCAGTGCGTTGCCGATGCCAGCCAGGCTGAGCGCGGCGGCGAGGATGGCGAGCATCGCCATCGCGGTCAGGCCGGCGTGCCGCCCGCGAGATCGGCGGTTTTCTTGTTCAGGGTGCGGATCAGCGCCGGGGCGCCGCCGGCGGCGAGCGTGGTGCGGAAATCCGAGCGCTGCAGGGCGACGCGGCTGATCGAGCCGTCCAGCAGCACGTCCACCGCCTTCCATGCGCCCGCCACCTGGCGCATGACATAGTCGATTCGGGCCGGATCCCCGTCCTTCGGCACGATACGGGTGGCCACGACCAGATCCGGCCCGACGGCGCGCTGCTCGGGCAGCACCTCGAAGCGCTGGCCGTCATAGCCGTCGAAATTGGCCGCATAGCTGGCGAGCGTGAAGGCTGTGAAGGCGGTGAGCAGGGCCTTCTGGTCGTCGGCGGAGAATTCGCTCCAGCGCGCGCCCACGGAGGTGCGCAGGATGCCGGGCAGATCGAACGCGCCCTCGACGGCCGGCGCGAGCAGGCTAACCCGCTTGGTGAAGGACTCGGTCTTCCCCGCCTTCATCGCCGCCAGCAGGGCATCGTTCAGCGCCTTGATCGGCCCCACGGCGGCCGGCTCGTCCGCCCGCGCCGCGGCCAGCGCGGGGGCGAGCAGCAGCAGCGCCAGAACCGCGCGCCGGCCCGGAGCGAACCTCATGCCGGCACCACCTGCGCCAGGTTCCGCCCCAGCGCATCGAGCACGGTGTCGACGATGTCCCTGGCCGAGAGCCCGGCCTCGGCGATCTGGCGGGGATGGGTGTCGTGGTCGATGAACCGGTCCGGCAGCGTCATCGGCCGCAGCTTGAGCCCGTGGTCGAGCAGACCGCGCCGGGCGAGGTGCTGCGTGACGTGGCTGGCGAAGCCGCCGACCGAACCCTCCTCGACGATCACCAGCACCTCGTGGTGACGGGCCAACTGCTCGATCAGGCCGGTATCCAGCGGTTTGGCGAAGCGGGCATCGGCGACGGTGGCCGGCAGGCCGCGCGCGGCGAGGTCTTCGGCGGCGCGCAGCGCGTCGGCGAGCCGGGTGCCGAGCGAGAGAATGGCCACCGCGCCGCCCTCACGCAGCACGCGCCCGCGCCCGAGCGGCAGGATCTCGCCCTTGGCCGGCAGCGCCACGCCGGTGCCCTCGCCGCGCGGATAGCGGAAGGCGGAGGGACGGTCGTCGATGGCGGCGGCGGTGGCGACCATGTGCTTCAGCTCGGCCTCGTCGGAAGGCGCCATCAGCACGAAGCCGGGCAGGCAGCCGAGATAGGCGAGATCGAAGCTGCCGGCGTGGGTCGCGCCGTCGGCGCCGACCAGCCCGGCGCGGTCGATGGCGAAGCGCACCGGCAGCGACTGGATGGCGACGTCGTGCACCAC